>JAHEKD010000303.1:956-4346 GCA_024638545.1 Gammaproteobacteria bacterium | reverse complement strand
CATCAAAGTTGGCCGTCATGCCCGGAAAGGCAATCGCATCCAGCCGCTGCGCAATTTCATCGTCATTGGTCACTACCAGGCCGGACGCCGGGCCGCCTAAACTCTTGTAGGTGCTGAACGTCATAAGGTGTGCACCTTCCTGTAAAGGCTGCTGCCAGGCATGGCCGGCGATCATGCCGCATTGATGTGCAGCATCAAATAACACCTTGGCACCCACTTCATCGGCAATCTCCCGAATCTCTTTAACCGGATGCGGTAACAGATTGAGGCTGGATCCAACTGAGATTAGAGAAGGCTTAATCGCCAAGGCCTGCCGGTGCAACCTGTCAACATCGATGCTGTAACGCCTTGCATTTACCGCAGCCTCGTGGATCTGTAATCCATATAGCCCGGCGACTCCATCACTGTTGTGAGTTACATGGCCGCCGATGGATGCCGGTGGCACGATAATGGTATCACCCGGTTGGCAGGTTGCCATGAATCCATAAAAATTGGCCATAGCACCGGATGCGACGCGTATTTCGGCGTATTTTGCAGCAAATACCTCACGCGCAAGCTGATTTGCAATGACTTCAATCTTCTCTATCGCCTCCAGCCCCATTTCGTATTTGTCACCTGGATAACCCAGGGATGGTCTTGAGGCAATACCCCTGGCGAGTACTGCCTCAGCCTTGGGATTCATCACGTTGGTTGCAGGATTGAGGTTAATCGACTCTTTTTCGTGAATTTTAAGGTTGTTTTCGATTTCTTTATCAATTTCTAGCTCTAATTCATCGACGTTCAGAGCTGCATAATTTTGATTCAAATCATTGATGTATTGCTTGCAGTGTGGTGGCAACCAGGTGCCGCAATGATTCTCTTCCATGTCTATATCTCGTGGTTAAAGGTTGTCATCATTTCCTTGATTAGACGTCTATCTGAGCAATTTGACAAACTGAGAATATTAACTCATTGAGATAATTTTTATATGTCAAAATGCATTGTGAATAAAAACCTCCCTCCCCTGAACGCTCTAACGAGTTTTGAGGCCGCTGCGCGATTTAACAGCTTTCAATTAGCGGCTGAAGAACTGCATCACACCCCTGCTGCAGTCGCCTATCAAATTAATAAGCTCGAAGACTGAATTAGAATCGAATTATTTGACCGACTGCACAAAGGTGTCTCGCGCAATGCTGCCGGCCGGCACTACTATCAAACAATTACAGACCTGATGACAAAGCTTGCGCACCAGAGACGGTAATTAAAAGTTAAATATGATCAGTCATCGTTAAATGTGCACACCCTGAATGCCATTCCACAGAAATGGTTGATGCCCGGACTCGCAGATTATCGTAACCAACAGCCCGGTTTACATATTGATATCGAGGCGACTGAAAATCCTGCAATGACGAAGGCAGGCGATATCGTCATAGGATTTACCGGCACTTAGTTTTAGACTCTACAGCATGGCTGTAGAAGCGGCAGTCAGCGGTATGGGAATAATGATGGGACATAAATAATTAATCCCAGGGGAACTGAAAAAATGTTCATTGACCAGGGTATTTAAAAACTCCGTGCCGCTGAAGGGCTGTTACTATCTGATATAATTCCGGGGACACAATACTTAATTCACAAATCAAGTATTGTGTCCCCGGAATTAGGAGAATCAAATCATGAAAATAGACGGACGTTGCCATTGCGGTGCAATCGAATATGAAGCAGAGCTGGACCCGGATCTCGTCGGTATTTGCCATTGCTCCGATTGTCAGAGTATGTCAGGTACTGCATTTCGCACCATAGGTGTTGTTAAACCGGGTGATTTTCATCTGTTAAAAGGCAAACCGACTATTTACATCAAAATCGGCGATAGCGGCAATCGTCGTCAACAGGCGTTTTGTGGTAATTGTGGCTCCGGCATCTATGCCACCTCAGATGATGACGCACCCAAGACCCATAACATACGCATGGGCACCGTCAGTCAGCGCGATCAGCTACCCCCTCAGTTCCAGATATGGTGCAGGTCCGCCCAACCCTGGCTTCCAGAGATCCATACGCCAAAAAAATCTGAAAAGCAATAATTCCGGGGACACAATACTTAATTTGTAAATTAAGTATTGTGTCCCCGGAATTATTGCTTCGCACCGTCATACAGTGCTTCGTTTTGCGAGTTGAGTATTTTATGATGCCACACCATTGCCTGATCACTCATGTCACCATCAGGTGCAGGCACATGCTCAAAATATCGGTAATTGTCAATGCCTCGAACCAGCATACCAAAATCCTTCTTGGCAACCAGCTGCCGATTTTGAGCTGATATGTAGTTGATGGCCAAGCCGATACGGCGTTGATCAGAATGGTTCGAGGCTGATGCATGCAGCAGACGGCCATGGTGAAATGATACTTCTCCCGGCTGTAGCTCTACCTGAACCGTTTCAGCTTCATCGATATCAACCTTTGCTTCCTGACCGCGGGTTAGAAAATTCTTGTCGTTAAAGGTATCGTGATGTTCCACTAGCTCTGTATTGTGTGATTTGGGTATGAAACGCATGCAGCCGTTTGCCTGATTCACGGGACTCAGTGCTAACCAGGCGCTGACGACCTCATCCTCTTTTTCCAATCCCCAGTAGCGTAAATCCTGGTGCCAGCTCACAAAGCTCTCTGTGTGCGGTTCTTTGATAAAGAAAGTCGACCCCCAGACTAAAATATCAGGACCCACCAGGGCTTCAACCACATCGAGGATGAGGGAATTGCGCACGATCTCATTGGCAAACTGGAATATCACGTGCGGGAAATTCAGCTGATCTTTATTACCCAAGCTTATACCCGCACTGGCGGTTTCCAATGCCTCAAGCTGGGACCGATAAATCCGGGCTTGTGATGGCGACATAGCCCGTAGAGGAAAGAAATAGCCATTTTCAGCATAGCTGGAGGTGACTTTGGACAAATTTACTGACTGCATTTTTCAACCCGCTTCAATGTTGATATCATCCACTATTTGAGCAAATTACGCATCGACTCGCAAACGAAAGATTTAACACTCTGGTATAAGTAAATCTACAGGCAGAGTTTTTTCCCTGTAAAACTGCAGTCCATAGTTCCGGTCTATCTGAGGTTCTCAGGCAGTAAAATTCTCATAGCCGGCCATAAGTTTTTCATCGAAGGACAAATTCGTCAGGTTCTCATATCCAGTCTCAGTGATCAGCACCTGGTCTTCAAGCTTGACACCCTCATGTCCACCAACAGCGCCGACATAGGCTTCAACACAAAGCGTCATACCCGGCTTGAGAACATAGTCAAATGCGCCTTCAATTAGATCTTCAGGATAATGAATCGCCGGGAACTCATCACATAATCCAACACCGTGCATCATCACGCCATAGCGCTGTTCAACAAATTCTGGCGGTAGTCGTT
>JAHEKD010000303.1:0-946 GCA_024638545.1 Gammaproteobacteria bacterium | reverse complement strand
AGCGACGTGTTGAAGATAACGTTGCTCAGCTGTGGGTCGACCGTCCCCGCAGAGCCAGCTCCGTGAAATGTCAGAACAGTAGCCATATGGGCCAATTAGATCAGTATCAAATGAAAGTATTTCATTGTTTTGCAGGACACGTGGACCTGCCTCCTGCATCCACGGGTTTGTGCGAGGGCCTGAACTCAGGATTCGAGTTTCAATCCACTCGCCACCGCGTTTTATATTTTCGGCATGCAGAATTGCCCATAATTCTGTTTCGGTTATCCCGGGCTTCAGATTATTGCGCATGGCGTTCACTGAAATCTCACAGGTCGCCATGGCACAACGCATGGCGTTAATCTCATCAACACCTTTGATCAAGCGGGCATGCTCACATACCTCCTGGCCACTCCCAATTTTGATACCGTGTTTTTCAAGTGCATGCACTCCGGCCACTTCAATTTTATCCACAGCCAGGCGTCGATTTTCACCCCCATGAGTGCGTAAAAGATCATCAATTTGTGCCGCAAATTTTTCCGCAATTTCCTGTTCTTTATCACCGGCAATAAAATAAAAGAAACCCGCACCATGACGATGTTCGTTGATCAGAGACAGGTAAGAAGAGAGGTGATCACAACCATGAAAATCCCAGAGCACCAGGTAGCCTTCGGCTGAAACGAAACAGGCCCGAGCCGGGTTATGGGCAATCCAGAGCTGCATATTTGATGAATCGGTTGCATAGCGTATGTTAAGCGGATCGAACAGCAGCGCACCTGCATAATCACGTTTTTGAAGTTCGCCTGCCAATCGATCAAGGCGGGTTTTACGCATGCGATCTAGGTTGGGTACAGTAATTCCAAGGTCTGCCCATTCTTTAAATGCCAGCGCTGTAGGACCAAATTCAATACGATCATTGTCATTGGGTGAGCCGTCAGGTTTTAAAGCTGGTTTTGGAACTGTGACT
>JAHEKD010000302.1 GCA_024638545.1 Gammaproteobacteria bacterium | reverse complement strand
CCCTGAGTCATAAAATATTAGTCCTCAGAAACGGCGAGGTGGTGGAGCGCGGCGATGCCGAGGAAATTTTCAGCCGGCCACAGCAACAGTACACGCAAATCCTGATGGAAGCGGCCTACGATATAAAATCTGAAGTGACCAATTGAGTCAGCAGGTAGCTGCATTCATTTTATTATCTTGCCAGAACCAACGCATGCCCGGAAATCCATGCCTGAAGCTCGATGAACCTTAACCCGAATTTTTCACCACCCCGTTACTGCGACGGTCCCTTGCCACGCCCTGTGGGCGTTTTACTCGGTCAGGGTCCTCGACATCGTGTCAACGATGCCTGCGGGCCCTTTGGTCGTCAAAGCCATACAGGGTGTATCCTTTAACCGTCTCGCTACCAAGTCTGGTGAGAAATGCAGGTTAACTGTTCAATCACAAACAAATTTTAAATAGTATGCAGGGACAATTTCTGCAGTTACCGAAGGCGTCTCAAGGTTAATGTGGATGCTGTTATCATAACGGACATGGTTCAGGCAGCAGCACTCAGAATCTGGCGCGGTTTATGCTGGCTGGCGATAAAAATATTCTATCGCCATTACGAAGTGGCCGGGTTGGAAAACATTCCGCGGGAGCGGGGCGTTATTTTTTGTGCCAATCACGCAAATGCGCTGGTCGACCCGATTTTGGTACAGGCCGCCAGCGGAAAATTAATGCGGCCGCTGGCGCGAAGCGGCCTGTTTAAAGTAATCTGGCTGAAGCCGGTGCTGAATTTGATTGGCGCCGTACCGGTTTACAGGTCATCTGACAAGGGCAGTGATGTATCTCTTAACCGGCAATCTTTTGCACGTGTCTGCGAATTGCTGGAACGGGGTGAATGGATCATTATCTTCCCTGAAGGCCAAAGCCATAGCCAGTCTAGGATTCAAACCTTAAAGACCGGCGCGGCGCGAATGGCGCTGAGCACGCTGGACCGTGGAAATACGCAACCGGTGTTATTACCCGTAGGGCTGACGTTTACAAACAAAGGTGAGTTCAGGGGGGATGTGCTGGTTTATTTCGGCCAGCCGGTTGATTTATCGGTGCCTGAAAACGTGTCGGATAAATTGCGGGTGCGGGTGATCACCCGGCGTCTAACGGAGGGCCTCAGGGAGGTCACCATTAATACCGATAACTGGGAAGATCTGGAACTGGTGTCCAAGGTGGAGCGGTTTTTTGCCCTGCGCTATGGCAAATACCGTAAAAGATCGCTGGCACAGCGATTCGCATCCTTGAAGCGGATTATATCCCGTCACAAGCTGCTTCGAAAAAGAGAACCTGAACTATTGGCGCAGGTGACGAAGGATTTACGAGGCTTTGAAAAAGTCTGCCGCAGTGTTGGGATTAAAGGCTACCATCTCGACATCGCCTACCGGCCTTTTTTGGTGATCTGGTACAGTATCAAGCTGTTGTTTATTTTAGTGGTGATCCTGCCCCTGTTTATCTGGGGTGTCGTCAACAGTTTGATTCCATTTATGCTGACCCGCAGGTCGAGCCGATATTTTGCTAAAAGCCTTGATCAGTTTGACACGGCAAAAATCCTCTCAGGTTTTGCCTGGTTTACATTATTCTGGGGCGTACAGATATTTCTGGTTTATCGTTATGCAGGCATTAATCCTGCGCTGCTATATTTTACAAGTCTGGTGGTCAGTGCGGGCGTGGTGATACGAATGCGAAATGAGATATTCAGCATCAAGGAAAACATATATGTGTTTTTGCTGTTTTTGCGAAACCGCGGCCTTAAAGAGCATCTGATTTCACGACGTAATAATCTTGAACGAGAGCTGGCTCGACTGGTTAAGATAGCAAAGCGTTTATGATTAGGATAATCCGCCGCACCGGGCTTATAAAATACCTGATCCTGATTGGCTGTCTATTTGCCAGGGGTGAAAACATCTATGCTGAAACCCAAATTAATCAAGCGCAAAACGCATGTGTGATTCTGCTTCACGGTCTTGGCCGAACCTCGAGTTCCATGAGCACAATAGCGCAATCGCTTATCGGATTGGGTTACCGTGTCTGGAATGAATCCTATCCTTCCAGGGATAAACCGGTGGGTGAGCTGGCGCTGGAGGCCATAAGGCCTGCGCTTGATTACTGCAGGGCGAGCGAGATTGAAGAAATTCATTTTGTCACCCATTCACTTGGGGGAATTTTAGTCAGGTACTATCTGCAGGACCACACGATTGAGCAGCTAAGGCGAATCGTCATGCTGAGTCCGCCTAATAAAGGCAGCGAGATCGCCGATCAGCTGAAAGAATTCAAACTCTATCAGTTTGTCACAGGCCCGGCCGGCCAGCAGCTGGGAACAGATACTTACAGTGTGCCGAACCAGCTGGATCCAATTGCGGGTGAAATAGGCGTCATCATCGGCAAATCAACTTCTGACCCCTGGTTTTCCTGGTTAATCCCCGGTGAGGATGATGGCAAAGTTTCGGTGGCCAGGGCGCGGCTTGATGAGATGAAGGATTTTCTGGTGGTTGAACAAGGCCACACATTCATCATGAGAAAGGCGCAGGTGATCAGGCAAATAGAGCACTTTTTGAAATACGGCGAGTTCGATCACTCAATCTCCTCCATTTCAGGCGAGAACAATAAATCCATCTCCTCCCCTTACACAGAAGAACAGTAAAACCATCTCCCCGCCTTACACAGGTCAGGGGGTGGCATTTAAGTCTTTTTCATTCTGGCCCCGGCCAGCTTCGTATTTTTGATTGAAGCGCCGAGCAGATTGGCCTTGACGAGAAAGGCCCCGGAAAGGTCGGCATCATCAAGATTCGCGCCCTTGAGATTGGCCCCCTTGAAATTTACCCGCGACAGGTTTGCACCCTTGAAATCGGCGTTTTCGAAGTTCGATTTCTTGAGATGGGCCCTGCCCCGGCCAGATTTGCCCCGACAAATCTGACGCCCCGATAGTCAGCATTTTTTGAAACATAACCGGCCATATCCATACCGGAAAAATCGGACCCGGTAAAACTTCCACCGGGATAGGCGCCGGTATTTTCCCTGGCTATCGTGGTGCTTACACTATCGCCGGAAAGCGCCTCTTTTCCCACTGGCGAACCGGATGCAGGTTTCAGAGCGCTGGGGTTTGCCGTCCGAGCCAACCCCTGCTTGACCTCTTCCCAGTACAGCTTGAGTATGGCTGCCAGGATAATAATGGATGTGATCGCTGGTTCGAAACCGGGTTCGAAGATAAACCAGGCAATCGCAGCACTCAAAGCAATGATAGTTATGAGTTTTATCACCAACATTTTTGAGAGAACGCGTAAAAAACAAAGCAGGCTAATACGCAATAAAGATTTAACAAAACAAGCAGGTAAAGATCATGATTTATTTTCAGTCATGGATAATTTTGCCTGATTGCCACGGGCTTTCATGTCACACCATTTTCGCCGGCCGCCCTTTGGGCGGTCATAAAATACCCAGCTGCATGACGGGCAGCTGCGAATCCGTCGGGGATTCAATCGAAGCATGGCGTTCAGAATTTAAAGTGCGATCAGTGCAGTGACTGATTTTGTATTGATATATTCAATGCTCAACGCACAGGGCTGATGGCCAAGATGGTTAACGGTCTCAATTTGTATTTTTTCCCTGCCCGCTATCGACAAGACCTGAGCGCGCGCGCGGGCGGGAACTGCCTGATCATCAGCCAGGGTGTCAAATATATTATCTGCCTGGTTGCGAAGGCCTCTCAGCGATTTTATCAATACCGCTTCAGATTTATTCGACTCGACCAGGGAGACAAGCTCCCCTGACCGAGTCGGCGATAACAGCTGCTGATACACCAGCCAGGTGGATACTTTTTTCAGCGCGTCTAGCCGATGCGATCGGGTATTGACGAAATCCAGTGCAGGATGACCGCCGACGAAATGTTGATCATGCCAGGGCGGGACATCGGCATGTTCAGTTTGACTAACCTGGTTTACTGGTGTCACTGGCCGGTTTTGACCGGTTCGTTACCGGTTTTATGGGGGCCCTGGTATTTGCCGGTTCGGGGCAGATCATTGCTGTTAAGCGACTGCTGATTTTGCATTTACGGCCGACTTTCTTGCAATTTCGCGTTCACTCGGGCGAGGCCGGCAGGATTTGCTGCCCTGACTGCTGCATTAGTCAAAGATGAGTGGCTGGGCGCGCTGATTACGCGGTTCACCGCAGTTATTACACGCAGCCTGCCACTCACCATGATGATGGGAATTTTTGCCGTTTGGCTGCTCCGGCTCTACACCTAACATTATGAAAATTAATAATAAATATTTTCGGTTCAGCGTTGGGTTTATATAGATATGTGTTGAAAATTAGGTTCGTTTCAAATATCCTTAATTT
>JAHEKD010000003.1:9788-17623 GCA_024638545.1 Gammaproteobacteria bacterium | reverse complement strand
TGGCAGCCCGGCGAGAAAATAATTGATGACGATAACCTCAATATTCTTCCAGCAATGGCTATCAACAGTCAAAACCACACACTGGCCGTGTGGAGTTTAGTCTCCGGGTCTGGAAGCATACTCAAATACAGCATTAAACGCGGCGCTGGCTGGCAGGCTGCAAGAATCCTGGCAAGCCAGATGTCAACAAATCTGGCCCCGGTGATTGTTTTCGATCACAATGACACTGGTTGGGTTTTTTGGTCTGCTAATAACGGTGATGATGACGACATTTACGTCTCGAAGTTTATCGATGACAGCTGGACACCGGCTGAGATGGTGCACATCGATAACGGGGTGCCTGATATCCTGGCGGAAGCCGGGCGTGATGGTGCTGGTAATATCTGGGTGACCTGGCAACAGCTGAAAAATAATGGGTACATTGAATTATCGCAAACTTTCGAAACGGAAACGATGCGAAAATTTGCGTCAACCGAATCACTGGATACCGATAATATCAGGCAGATGAAAAAGCGCGCTGCACGTGCTAATTCAATCAGTCCGCCTGCGTTTTTCAGGGCTCGAAGCCGGGCGACAATCTATTTTCCCGGCAATACGATACGTCCGTCCATGCCGGTAAAAGGCAATCTGGATTAATGAGGATTATCCTCAGGTTGGGGCCATGCCGGTTAGCGGCCGTTGTACTCACGTTATGTTCGCTGAGTTGGCCAGAGGCTGGTTACTCACTTGAGGTGCTCACTATTGGTGACAGCATTACGCAGGGATATCAGCGAACCAGAAGCGGTGCGGTCTACGGTATTACATCGCCGGTCAATGGCGCGGCGAATATTGGTGGTTATCAAACCAGACTTAAATCCAAACTGGATGTAAATATTGAGTCGTCGAATCTTTACAATTGGGGGATAGGCGGTGAGCGCAGCACGGGCGGCGTTGGCCGAATCGGATCAGTTTTAAATTCCCGTCCGGCGGACTATATTTTAATCATGTATGGTGCCAATGATCTGTATGCCGGAATTTCGAGCAGCACCACACGCGCCAATCTGGGAAGCATGATTGACCAGAGCAAGGCCAGGAATGTGATACCGATTATTTCTGAAATCACTCCAAATATAGCCGCGAACGGTGTCTTCGATGGACCAATAGCCGTCGATTACAATCCTAAGCTTAAAAGTGTTGCGGCCGAAAAAGACACAAAAATTGTATTGATGTTTTTTGAGATGAGAGCGGATTGGGAGAGTTTGTATAACTCAGGCGATGGTTTGCATCTCAGCAATACCGGTTATGAAAAAATGAGTCAAGAGTGGTTTGAAGTCTTGGAGCAAGTCTACCTGATAAACAGCAATACGAACTTCATTCCCTTTTTAATCCCTCTTTTACTGGATGATTCAAAAGGTAGCTAAGCCAGGGCCGTGTACTGGATTCAATTTGAGTACAAAAATTGTATGATTGAGCCATCTGCGGTTTGTGGATAATGCCGTTAGTATGTAAATTACCAGGTCAGTGATTAATAATGAACTTGTGCGTTTTAACAGAACATGTCATGCAAAAATTATCCATGATCCCGGTAATTGATCTATGAAAACAGCCTTGCATCCATATGTACAATAATAACCTGCCGGGTGTTGATGTTCTGATTGCCGTAAGGAATGAGCAAAACTATATAAAAGATTGTTTGCGCTCTATTTTCAATAGCAATTATCCCCAGGAAAAATTAAAGATTTACATTATTGATGGCTGCAGTACTGACAATACGGTAGCTATTGTTAAGGAAATTAAACAACATCATAATAATATCCGCCTCATCTATAACGAAAATAAGACGGTGCCCTTCGCGCTTAATTTGGGCATCAAAGAATCAAGCCAGGAAATTATATTCTGGGCAACCGGACACGGTCAGTATGATCCGGACTATATTAGCAAATGTGTATCGGAATTGTTTAAAACTAATGCAGCAAGTGTGGGAGGAGTGGTTATTCCACAGGGACGCGAATATTGGGGTAAAGTCATCGCCGCGTCCCTGAAAAGCCCACTTGGCATGGGTTTTGCCTCATATCGCCGGGGTACAGAATCAATGTGGGTGGATACGGTCATGGGAGGATGCTGGAGGAGACGTGACGTTGAGAAGATCGGGGGTTTTAACGAACAATGGACGCGAAACCAGGACAGTGAGTTCAATATCAGGTTAAACAACGAGATTGGCGGTCTTTTGTTATTACCGACAATCAAATGTCGCTTGTTTGTTCGCGAATCCCTGATTGAACTGGTCAAGCAGTATTTTCAGTATGGATATTGGCGAAGCAGAACGGCGATTACTCACCCACGTTCAGTGAAAATCAGGCAAATTCTTCCCACTTTATTTGTAATTAGCCTGATATTTTCAATTATTATCGACGTAAAGCTTTTCTATTTGCTTGTATTCGTATATTTTATCGCCATTGTTGTGGCTGTATGCGTGAGTAAAGAAAAAATTGGTTGGCTTTCAAAATTATCCATGTTGACTGTATTTCCATTGCTACATCTATCCTGGGGATCCGGGTTTATTTGCGGATTTTTAAACCATATTATAAAAAGGTAATTATTTGGAAGGTTGTGTGAAAGAAGGATTAAAGGCAAGGATAAATAATAAAGATGCTGTAATAGGAATATTTGGACTTGGTTATGTTGGCCTTCCTTTAGTATACAGTTTTGTTGATGCAGGGTTTAAAGTTGTTGGTGTAGATGTCGATGATGCCAAGGTTGAAAAACTTAATCAGGGACGCAGTTATATTGACCATATTCCTGACCATTTAATCAGTGACGTTGTCTCCAGTGGCTTTACAGCAACGACTGATTTTAGTGTTGCGCAGCAGATGGATGCGCTCATCATCTGTGTTCCGACTCCACTGAATAAATACCGCGAACCCAATCTGAAGTTTGTTGTTCAAACGGTTGAATCGATCGCTCCCTACCTGCGCAAGGGGCAGCTGCTTTCACTGGAGAGTACAACTTATCCGGGAACGACAGATGAAGAATTAGCGCCAAGAATCAGCGCAACCGGGTTAAGCGTGGGCGATGACTTTTTTCTGGTTTATTCGCCCGAGCGGGAGGATCCGGGCAATGCGAATTTTACCACCCGGAGCATTCCAAAAATTTGCGGTGGCTATACAGAAAACTGTCTGGATGTGGGCGTAAGCCTTTACAGGACGATTATTGATAAGGTGGTTTCAGTCAGTTCAACCAGTGCAGCCGAGATGACAAAATTACTTGAAAATATACACCGGGCTGTGAATATTGGCCTGGTGAATGAGATGAAAATTGTTGCGGACAGAATGAATCTCAATATCCATGAAATTATAGATGCAGCAAAGACCAAACCATTTGGCTTTACAGCTTATTACCCCGGTCCCGGATTGGGCGGGCACTGTATTCCCATCGATCCCTTTTACTTAACCTGGAAAGCGAGAGAATATGGATTGCATACTCGCTTTATTGAACTGGCCGGAGAGATAAATGCTTCAATGCCCAAATGGGTGGTTAATAAATTAGTAGAAGCGTTAAATGAAGAATCAAAGTCGTTAAAGGGAGCACGAATATTGGTGCTGGGTATCGCCTATAAAAAAAATGTTGATGATATGCGGGAATCACCAGCTGTCGAAATCATGGAAATTCTGACTGCCAAGGCCGCCCTGGTCGACTACAGTGACCCCTACGTTCCTGATTTCCCACAAATGCGCGAGCATAAATTCGATACTTCCAGCATTGAGCTTACAAAACAGAATCTACAGATATACGATGCCGTGATTATAGCCACAGATCATGACAATTTCGATTATCAGCTAATCCTCGACAATGCCAACCTGATTATAGATTCAAGAGGCCGCTATTCAGGAAATACGAACAAAAAAATTATCAGAGCGTGATACATGAGTTTTACACCTATTAAAAATCGAAAAATCAAGGTCGCTCTCGTTGGTTGCGGGCGAATTTCCAAAAACCATTTTGACTCAATCAATTCATACAGTGACCTTGCAGAGCTCGTTGCCGTATGTGACACTGATCCTGATGCCCTGAAAAAAGCCACAGATCAATACAGTGTAAATGGATATGAAAAATTATCCCTGTTATTGGAAAACGAAGAACTTGATCTGGTTTGCTTATGTACCCCAAGCGGTATTCATCCCCGTCAAACGATAGAGTGTGCCCGTGCGGGCATAAACGTTTTAACAGAAAAACCGATGGCAACGAGATGGGAAGACGGTATCGCTATGGTTGAGGCTTGCCTGCAGAGAAATGTCAAACTTTTTGTCGTTAAGCAGAATCGTAAAAATGCAACCCTGGCTTTACTGAAACGCACGATTGATAAAAATCGATTCGGCAAAATTTACAGTGTAACTCTCAATGTTTTCTGGACACGGCCTCAGGCGTATTATGACCAGGCTCCATGGCGCGGAACCTGGGCGCTTGATGGCGGGGCACTGATGAATCAGGCCAGCCATTACGTGGATTTGCTCGATTGGATGATCGGTCCGGTAGACAGTATTCATGCAAACATCGCAACGCTGGCGAGGAATATCGAGGCAGAGGATACTGCAACGCTGAATATAAAATGGAAATCAGGAGCCCTGGGTACGATGAATGTCACTATGCTGACTTATCCAAAAAACCTTGAAGGCTCAATCACAATTTTAGGCGAGAAAGGCACAGTGAGAGTCGGCGGACTGGCCGTAAACAAAATTGAGCACTGGGAATTTGATGCTGAAGACGAAGATGACAAACTAATCGAGCAGGCTGCCTACGAAACGACTTCAGTATACGGATTTGGGCATCCGCCTTTTTACCTGAATGTCTTTAGAGCACTCAGGGGCGAGGAAAAAGAAGAGGTAGATGGCGAAGAAGGCTTATGCTCACTTGAATTGCTAATCGCCGCCTACCGTTCGGCTAAACAGGGTCAAACAATACAACTTCCCCTGCCCAGATGAGCCAGGCACAAGCCCAGATACATCCAACAGCAATCGTTGATGAGGGTGCAATTA
The DNA here is from genome assembly GCA_024638545.1 of Gammaproteobacteria bacterium. Taxonomy (GTDB): domain Bacteria; phylum Pseudomonadota; class Gammaproteobacteria; order Arenicellales; family JAHEKD01; genus JAHEKD01. The sequence continues at coordinate 12,611 of JAHEKD010000003.1, read as the reverse complement.
TCGGTGCGGGAACAAAAGTATGGCACTGGACTCACGTATCTCAAAGCGCAGAGATCGGCGAAAATTGCTCACTTGGACAGAATGTGTTCATTGCTACAAACGCAAGAGTTGGAAATAACGTTAAAATTCAGAACAACGTATCGGTCTATGAGGGCGTGGTTCTTGAGGATGACGTGTTCTGTGGGCCTAGTATGGTTTTTACAAACGTGTACAATCCCCGTTCTGCTGTGGTTCGAAAAGGCGAATACAAAAATACACTTGTACGGCAAGGCGTTACCTTTGGCGCAAACTGCACAATTGTTTGCGGTATCGAAATTGGTCGTTATGCATTCATCGGTGCAGGTGCGGTAGTAAAAGCCGAAGTGCCCGAATTTGCGCTGATGGCCGGCGTGCCAGCCAGGCAAATTGGCTGGATATCACGTTTTGGTGAACGAATTCCGATCAAATATGGTGATGAAGGTCAATACAAGTGCCAGCATACAGGCGATATATATTTGGTGACTGAAAATCACTGTGAATTAAAAATTAGTTAGGCAAGTATGGACTTTATAGATTTAAAAACCCAATATCAACGCATTCAGAAGAGTGTCGATGAACGTATTTCAAATGTACTGCAGCACGGTCAGTACATCATGGGTCCGGAGGTGCAGGAGCTGGAAAAAAAGTTGGCAGACCACGTCGGCGTGAAGCACTGCCTTGGCGTATCAAGCGGCACAGATGCATTACTGGTTGCGATGATGGCGATCGATATAAAACCTGGAGATGAAGTTATTACCAGTCCGTTTAGCTTTTTTGCAACCGTAGAAACCATGGTATTACTGGGTGCCAGGCCCGTGTTCGTTGATATAGATCCGGCGACCTATAATCTCGATGCCAAACTTCTGGCGGCAGCGATTACTGACAAAACGAAAGCAATCGTCCCGGTATCAATGTACGGTCAGTGCAGCGATATGGATATAATCAATCAAACTGCAGCACAACACAACCTGCCCGTGATTGAAGATGGTGCACAAAGCTTTGGCGCCACTTACAAAGGCAGGCAATCCTGTGGATTATCAACCATAGGCGGCACCTCTTTTTTTCCATCGAAACCGCTGGGTTGCTATGGTGATGGTGGGGCTGTTTTCACAGACGACGACGAATTAGCGCGGGCCATGGACGAGATTCGGCTACATGGTCAGCGTGGACGATACAATCATGAACGAATAGGTATCAACGGTCGCATGGATACTATTCAGGCCACAATCCTGACCGCTAAAATGGAGATTTTCGTCGATGAGGTTGAGCTCAGGCAACAAATCGCGCAGCGTTATACAGATGAGTTAATTAAACTGGGTGCCTGCTATGCAGGCAGAGATGATGCAAATTTAAAAGTACCCCATATTAATGCGGAAAACACCAGTGTTTATGCGCAGTATACTGTTCAAGTCACAGACCGGGAAAAAACGATGAAGCGGTTAAAAGAAAAAGGTATCCCGACCGCTGTTCATTATCCCAAGTCATTGCACAAACAGCCCGCAATCGCTTCAATGGGATACAGTGAAATTAATATGCCACACAGTGAAAGCGCGGCGTCCTCAGTTTTCAGCCTGCCCATGCACCCATACCTTGATGCGAATACACAAGATACTATTATTCAAGCTCTGGCTGTCGAGATTTAATCAGAGAGGTTAAATTAACCGTGGTCTGTCCCCGCCTGGTCGGTCCGTCCGCCAATTTATCAGCGCTGGTTAATTAGTCTAAACTTGTATAATTTAATTGGCTACAATCTAACCCAATTCAGATAAGCAAAGCCATTTACCGCTTGAAAATCTTAAAACAATTATCCGAATCAAATTACCTATCCATATTATTTTGGTTATTGAAGGATAGCTATGCGTCGAATTCCTCATTATATATTCGCTCGATTTTGCTTGGTTTATTGAATATATTTTTTCAGTTTGCCGGAATTTTCGGTATTGCGCTTTGCATTAAGTCGATTATGAGCAGTGAAATCATGGTGTTTAATTCGAACCCAGTTTCGCTTAAGGCATTAATTTTGTTAACGATGCTGTTTTTGCTTTTCGAGGCAATTTGCCGATACTATTTTTATAAGTCCAGTTATAAGGTATGGGCAAATTACAGCGCGGATCTGGGAGAGCGTGCCGAGCTTTTTGTCGAGGAGCTTCCTGATCCCAAATACGGCAGCCTCAATCGTTATTTTTTCAAGAGTCCTGAGAAAGCAAAACTCTTAACCAAATACCCGATTAACTGTGGTGTATTCGTATTTCTTTCGATCAGAAATATTGTTAGCTTAATTCAGATTACCATTGTCGCAATGGTGGTGCTGCTGTTTGAATGGCGATGGCTATTCATTATCATTACAGGGTGCACTATATTGTTACCTTTCATTCTTACGAATCATAAAAAAGTTGCTGATCTGTCCGCTGCGCTCGATGAACTTAACATTAGTCAGCTTGATAAAATTCAGGCCAGATTGAGAAATTTGTTAACCAGGGAGGGTTATATAGAAAAACGTTTCCAAAGTCTGGTTGGCAAACGCGCGATATTAATGACGCAAACCTACATTTCACAACAACAGGCGCATTTGTTGCTGGGCTTGCTTTTTGTGGTATTTGTCAGCGGTTTTTTATATGTAATAGGCGTCGCGGGAAAAATTGCCTTTGATCCACAAAAGGTTGCGGAAATAATCATATTATTTGGACTCATAAAGATTCTAATGTCTTCATGTGCGCAGTTAAGCGGTGGATTAATAAGGATGAACCGGCACTATCCGCAGGTTTCCAGATTGGTATCCTGTTTATCAATATTTAAAAACGCTGA
>JAHEKD010000003.1:0-9778 GCA_024638545.1 Gammaproteobacteria bacterium | reverse complement strand
TCAGACACTCGAAAATGCTGCAGATTCAAGCAGGGTAAAGATTAAAAGCACTACCAATCGACAGATCGAATTTTCAAAGAAAAAACCAGTTCATATCGGACTGGCGAATTTTTCCAGGGATAAAATCCATATAGTGACTCATCTGTATATCGCATTTCAGGAACAAAGAATCTTACCTTCCCTTCAGGATGCCTGCCTTCTGGATTCAGCAACAGATGATATTATTTCAGTAAATCACTCTCTGCGGATGCCGGATATTCAGTGGATAAATGAAGTCATGGAAAAAAATATTGACAATAAATTTGTTCAACTAAAAATAGGTGAATATCTGAGCGCAGGTTACAGGGATAAGCAACTGACTAACAGACAACAGGCCTATTTTAATTTGCTGCTTGGTATATATAACTTCCCAAAAATGCTGTTAATCACTGATAACTTTTTACGATATATTGAAATTCATGAGATTGAAAAAATAACAGCGAATTTGGATATTTGGCTGTTTATTTGCAGTTTCCCTAAATCAGAATTCGCAAGCCGGATGCTGGCGGACCAGCAGTGTATCGTCGAAACAGAACAAGGGGAGTTTAGAGCGACAATTGCAAAACATTTCAGCACTATTTTGAATAAACCAAGAAGGAAACACTATGAAACAGCAATCGAATTCGATGAAGATTTCTGAGCAAATCGAATCAATTTGCAGGTATGATTCCAGGTTTGATGAGAGTCTGAATCCGGCTGATAAAATCACGGCCCGACGGTATATTGAGTTGGTAAAACTGCGCCATGAGGCTTATATTCAGGAATCACGCTATATTCTCGAAAAAAAGGCCTGCTCTATAGATCCAGCGCGATTGAGACACCGGCTCCTGGACAGAATATACCGTCTGATCTTGAAGCTAAATTTCAAGTTTCCGTTTGTAATAATTAAAAAAGTTAAATCTATTTTGCGCTGATTTTAAAACACCGTATGCGTGTCCTAATATTATTCAAGTGCCTGGGTTCGAATTCAAGGCTAAGACATTCGGTTTACGCGCATTTAACATTGTTCGAAAATAGAGATGACTACACCTGTATCTACTGGAATGTGGCTAATGGATGTCCCGGCTGGCTAAGGAAAATTGAGTGTGATGTGATTGTTCTGCACACCACCCTTTTAAGTGCCCGATACGGCCTGCAGGTGGCCTATGATGACTGGCTGAAAGGATTGTCCTGGGTCGCAGAGAGTCAATCATTAAAAATCGCCTTACCGCAGGACGAACGTTATTTTTCAAAGCAGCTCTGTGCGTGGCTTGAACGTTTCAAGGTGGATATTGTATTTTCAGTGTTGATACATAAACCGCGGGCATTCGAAAAGGTTTATAAGAGTTATCACGGTCCGGCAAAATTTTTCCCCTGCTTAACCGGATATATCGATAAAAAATCATTGCCGGATCCGGAATTCACCCGATGGAAAGACCGTAAATACGATATTGCCTATCGAGCCAAGACTTTACCCTTGTGGATTGGCCGGGCCGGTCAACTAAAAAAACAGATTAATGACAAACTTGAGCAGTGCCTGTCAGGGCTGGATCTTGTATACGATATTTCTGCGGATGTAAAAGATACGAAGCTGGGCACTGACTGGCTGAAATTTTTACATAATGCCAAACTGATTGCGGGATGTGAAGCAGGCGGCAGCGGATTTGACGAAACCGGTGAGGTCACCAGGTACATCAACAACCAAAAATCGAAAGGTCGTTTTCCGACATTTGCTGAGATTGACTCGAAGTTCGGTCCACAGTGGGATGGTCATGATTTTTTCGTATTAGGTCCGCGTCATCTCGAAGCTGCAGCGACAGGCACTTGCCAGCTGTTGGTTGAAGGTCAATACAGCGGCGTGCTAAAGCGCGGTCAGCACTATATCCCGGTTAAAAAGGATCTGTCAGATTTATGTGATGTAATTAAGAATCTCGATTGGGATGAAGCACAAGAGATTGCACGCAAGGCCTATTGTGATCTCGTGCTTACGGATAAATACACGTACGCCACATTTGCAAATATAGTTCATTCAATCATTGCCGATGAGTATTCCGTTGTTGCCATGACATTAACCGGGCAAAAGATCAAAAGATTTAAGGTGCTAAGTAAAATGACTAAGCTGATTAATCGAGCGGGTATTCTGACGCAGGCTCCCCATTTGTGTAAATTATGGCTAAAAAGTAAACTGCTGCCCAGGCAATAACTTACATGATCAAAAAAATGACAGCAGATGACAATTCAAGCTGTCATGATTCCTGGAGACAGGCAGGCGCAAGACAGGTATTGTTCCAATGATTAATGCGGTTATTGTTAAATTAAAGTGTACCCACTCAGCGAGGGCAGTTCTGATAACCATAATGCGATGATCATTTCTTTACTGAAAACTTTTATTATTTATTGGAAATTCGTAAGCGTGTGCAGACCTGCTTTAATGTCCACTTTGTTGTTATTGTCGCAAAGTATATTGTTATGGAAAAGTATAGAATTCGTAGTTTAGTTTGAAGGCACACAATCAGCGTTAAAAATTTAACCAAGTGTAGGTTTTTATGTCAAAAATATTTGTATTGAGTCTGCCAAAGTCCGGCACATACATGTGGTCAAATATATTAGAACAATCAGGATATAAGTTCTGCGGTAAGCACATCGCGTATTCAGGTTTTCAAAATATCCCCGACGATCGCCAGCAGTTTTTTGAGGATCCCATGGGTTTTTACGTAAAATCCCCACTGGCCGATTCATTAAAGTTTATCGATGACGGTGAATTTGCGGTCGGACACCTGCCCTGTACGCCCGAAACGATTGATATGCTTAAGGATTTTAAACTGATATTTTCCTATCGTGATCTAAAAGAATCGATTGTTTCGTTTATCAACTATGCTGGCAAGTTTCAGATTAACAGGGGCAAGCAGTGGTCCGATGAGTCTACGCCCAATGCGTTAAGGATTGAACTATTTTTTCGAAGTGACGCAGCCGAATATATCAAGCTCGTAAATTCAACTGCGGGATGGAAAAGTTTTTCGACTGCAGGAAAAATTCTGAAAGCTGATTATCGGCAGGTTATCAATTTTGATTCACAATTCATCAAGCAAGCCGCTGATTTCTTTGAAATCAGCGGCCCGGAAGTCGCTGATATAATACAGCAGGCAATCAACGCGCCCAGCTTCACAAAAATTGAAAACAAACTAAAACAAGAAAACGGCTGGAGTGATGTTTCTAACAAATACTATGATTATTATGGCCTGGGAAATGTTAATCGCAGGCTTGGTTTTGATCAGTATGAAATCTCAACACTGCAAAAGAAAGTAAAAAAAGCCGCAATTATCTGTAATCCACAGTTTATTCACTATAATTACGTACACAACTATCTAAGGTCGTTTGAAGAATATAAAGACGGTTACGAAGTTGAATATATCCCCGTACAGATGATGGGCGAAACGTCTGTCGCCTACGATTTTTCCAACTATAGCCTGATAGTCGTTACCTTTCACATCAGGCCGTGGCTGGCGCGCTGGGGAAATATCGAATTTGAATCAGCTTTATACAGATTTGAGGGCACTAAGGTACTGTTGCTTCACGATGAATATGATGAAACAGATGCCTTGAAAAAATGGATTCAGGATTTCAGGATTAATCACGTCTTTTCCGTGATTCCACAGCAGTACTTGCATAAGGTCTATCCAGTCGATAGGTTTCCGGATTGTGAATTTCATTCCAATTTTACGGCCTATGTTTCATCGGATATACCTGAGGAGATCACAATTCCGCCAATCTGTTTAAGAAAAATGGACATTGTGTATCGAGGCCGGGCGGCATCACCCTGGCACGGCGAGTTAGCCAGGGAAAAGTATGAAATTGGTGAATATTTCAAATCGCTTGATCACTATGACCTGCGAATGGATCTTGACAGTCAGGAGAATGAACGCATTTACGGTGACGCCTGGTTGCAGTTTTTAATGTCTGCTCGCGCGACGCTGGGTACTGAATCAGGTTCAAACGTATTTGACGTTGACGGTTCGATCAGGCAATGGTTTGAATCCAACCCGCAAAATGAAGATGGAACGTCCCGGGGTATACCTGATGAGCTGAATTTTAAGGAAATGAATCTGGGTGTGGAAATGAACCAGATCTCGCCTAAAATATTTGAGGCGATAAGCTGCAAAACTGCTCTAATACTCTACGAAGGCGAATACAGTGGCGTACTGACAGCAAATGTTCACTATATCGAGTTAAAAAAAGATCATTCTAATATTGATGATGTGATTCAAAAGGTATCCGGTTGTGACTATTTACAGAAGCTGGTCGACACAGCGTATGAAGACATTATCGAAAGCGGCGCCTATTCTTACAGAGCAATAATGAATAAAATTTACAGTACAAATGTCGAGTACACTGTTAAAAATTGCAGCGCTGCTGAAATTTATCAAAAAGGGTTAAATTTTAATAACCTGGTAAATAATCAATTGGCCGAAAAAACGGCCCTGCTCAAAGCGTCTGCTTCCAGAGTTCAGGTTCTAGATAAAAGATACACTAACTATAAAAATAACGTTGATAAAAAAGTCGAAAATCTTAAGGTGGCTATTGAAAAATTAAAGTCAAGGATAGAAAAGTTGAAAATGTATAACAGTCGATACCAGGCTAAAATAGTTATATTAGAAAAATTCAAGCAGGATCAGGAAAACAAGCTCTCGTGGAAAGTAGAAAAAAAAATAGAGCGATTTATCGGTAAAGCTAAATAATATTTAATTTATAAATGCCTAACCAAGCTGATGTTGCCTGAGGTTTTTTTGAAAGTCGCCGGGCGTAATAAAGACATAGCTGTTGACTTGCTTTTACTGACGCTGAGCTGAAATCCTTGACAGTATTGAGCTGAGCGCTAAAATCTCTACCCGGCACAGCAGGTGGACTAATCTTGTGATGAATATGTTAAATATTTTTCATTAAAATCAATTAATTAAAACTTACAGCTAGATTTTGTGCGCAAGGATCATGACTGCGACAATTCAACCCATAACGACTGATAATCTATCATTTTGTGATTATAGTTGTTATACTTTACCTGTTGCACTATCTTGAATAGTGTTCGATAATATCGCTCTATTTACATTCTGTAAGGGTAAATTAAATAAATGAAGATAAAATTAGCAACAATTATTATAGCAATTCTTTGCACTGCTGGGGTAGCACAGGCAGCCGACCAATATACAAAATATCAAAAAGTCGGTCGCATTTCTACTAATGTTGAAACGGGCGGCGTTAATGTTGCAGGCACGAATGGCGGTTGGAATGCCAGCGGCTGTCTGTCTGCGACCTGGGCCTACGCACCACCGGCTGACGCCGATACCAAAGTGATTTTAGCAACAGCGCTCGCGGCACAAGCATCAGGCAGGCAAGTCAGGTTTTATGGTGATTGCCAATCACCGGGCTCAAATTATTTTGTCATCCGATACATGGAAGTAAAATAAAGGAAGTAAAATAAAGGAAGTAAAAAACGTAAGTAAAAAAAGCAAAAAAATTACCAGGTAAATATAAAAAAGAGAAGTAATCTTCTGCTTAACTTTTCTAACGGGTTAATTTATCTGGCTGAACAAAACAAACTTATTCTTTTTTAGCTGCAAACCTATTAAAATACCGCCTCATTAACAGTTCAGCCAACGTCTGACAGGACCGGTATTTTGATTTTTAATCTTTGCAACGATATTGCCGGGTAGTAATTTTGAAAATTACTACCGTTATCGGCGCTCGGCCTCAATTCATAAAAGCGGCTGCGTTAACCAAGGCCTTCCGAGAGCATGGTATCCATGAACGAGTGCTTCACACCGGACAGCACTATGATGAGAATATGTCTGATGTATTCTTTAAGGATCTTGAGATGCCTGAGCCAACCGTAAATCTTGCTGTTACCGCCAGTTCACATGCCGAACAAACCGCAACAATGCTAACCGGTATCGAACAAGATATTCTCAATTTTTCGCCTGATGCTCTGTTAGTGTATGGAGATACAAATTCCACCCTGGCGGGGGCTTTGGCCGCAGCAAAATTGAATACGCCGGTTATACACGTTGAGGCGGGTTTGCGCAGCTTCGATAAACGAATGCCTGAAGAGATCAATCGCGTTCTCACAGATAATCTGTCGAGTCTACTGCTGTGTCCGACCCAAACCTCAGTTAATAACCTGATTAAGGAGAATATATCCGGAAAAATTGAGCTGGTCGGTGATGTGATGCAGGTCGTATTAATGGACCTTATTAATGTTGCAAAGTCTGAATCAAGGATTCACGAGAAGATTGGGCATCCCGCAGGCAGTTACTATCTTGCCACAGTACACCGGGCCGAAAATACTAATAACGCTGACAAGTTATTTTCAGTCATGGAAACGCTCGGAAGCCTGGATGAAAAAGTAGTTTTCCCCATGCATCCCAGAACTAAAAATGTTCTGCAATCCTGGGGCTGGAAAAACACAAGCGAATCTCTGTTTGTGATCGAGCCCGTTGGATATATAGACATGATATCCCTGATCGCTGGTGCGAGAATGATATTAACGGATTCCGGCGGACTGCAAAAAGAGGCGGGATGGCTTGGAAAGCAATGCGTGACCCTTCGTGAAAATACGGAATGGGTGGAAACGATTGAAGCGGGCTTAAACAGGCTGGCCGGCACTGATGATAAGGCCATAAGAAACGCTATTGCCGACTTTGAAAATAAAAAACCAAATCTAAACAAAAACAAAAATATCAGTGTTACTAAAAAGATTATCTCTGCTATTAAAAATAATATAGTCTGAAACGCTATATACCAAATTTCTTCAACCAGGAAAAACTTATATGAACAAAAAAGCTTTAGTCATCGGCTCCAGGGGCAATATTGGAAAACCATTGTGCATTCATTTGAAAGAAAAAGGCTACACGGTTCTTGAAGTCGATACAAAGCCCGGCTGGAAAGATGGCTATTTAATGGCAGACATTAACAACTGTTTAGACCTGATTGAGGCTTTTGAATGGAAGCCCGATGTAGTTTTCATGCTGGCCGCAATGGTAAGCCGGGTCACCTGTGAGCAAGCTGCGGGGCTGGCTGTTGATACCAATCTTGCAGGGTTGAATAATGTCATACAGCTGACCAGAAAAGCGGGCGCAAAGCTGATCTATTTTTCAACATCTGAAGTGTACGGTCCGGACATTGAATTCATGGATGAGTCCTTATCTGATCCGATGCCAAATAATCGATATGGCCTGACTAAACTGCTCGGCGAGAAACTGGTTGAGTATGAAGTGCGAACATACGCCATGGAGGCAGTGACGCTGAGACCGTTCATGATGTATGATGAAAATGAGGACCTTGGCGATCATCGCTCTGCAATGATACGGTTCGTGTCAAACCTGGCAAGAGGCATGGAAATTGAAGTTCACAAGGGCAGTGCCAGGGGCTGGTTTCATGTGTCAGATGCAGTGGAGGCGATTGAAAGGTCCGTGGGTGTAAAAGAGTACAGCGTCATCAACATTGGAAATCCCGACATTCGTTCCATCGAAGACCTTGCGGAAATTGTGCGTGCGGAGCTTAATGCAAGCCCTGATTTAATCACCCACATCGATTTACCTGAAAGAATGACGCTGCAGAAGCGTCCTAATCTGGCCAGGCAGAAAGACTTGCTTGGCTATGAGCCAAAAGTGGGCCTGGAGCAAGGCGTTAAACTTGTTTGCGATAACATGAAACACCTTTTCACCTGAGATTGCTGAATTGATGAACTAGGGCACTATGAAATTCATAATATTTGGCGACTCGATTAGTGTAGGCCAATACGTTTTTCCTCACATGACCTGGGCCAGCCGTTTGTCCAGGATGATCGAGAAGATGAGTACCGCCAGCGGCAAGGAGATGCTGGTTCAGGTCGAGGCGGTCAACGGTCGCACCACAAGGCAGGCGCTCGAGGATATTCCGGTTGAGGTGCAAAAACATGCGCCTGATATCGTGATGGTCCAGTTTGGAATGAATGACTGTAATTACTGGATTACTGATCAGGGATTGCCCAGGGTAAGCAAGGGCGCGTTTTATCAGAACCTGAATGAAATAATTGACAGGTGTTTCAATTTCAATGCCAGGCATATTTTCCTGAACACCAACCACCCGAGTGCCAGAAATTTCCCGCTGGATGCGCAACCTGAAATCTCATATCAAAACAGCAACGAGGCCTATAATCAAATAATACGCGATGTCGCTGCAGAATACCCAAAAGAGAAATTGACGCTCACCGACATGGAGTCGATTTTTCTTAATGATTTTCAGGTTAATTCAACCGTGGCAGAATCTTTTGTATTACCGGAACCTGACCTTCTCCATCTCAATCTGGAAGGCCATGATATGTATTACAACACGCTCTCAGAGGTTGTGAAGCAGACGCTCATGCGGTTTATCCAGTGAAATCCACCCAAATAAAGAATTTGTTCGATGGCTGTATAAACTATTCCTATAAAGATTTTATCGACGAAATTGACAAAAAGTCCGGTTCGGATCCTTCCGCCATTTTCCTGGTTTCATCCCCGAGGGTGGGCAGCACGTTTTTGTATCAGCAAATCATCAATAAACTTGGCTGCTGTTATATCAGTAATTTCACCAATGATTTTTTTTCCGCCACACCGGCTTTTGGCATGTATTTGGAAACAAGTGCAAGAGGTGAGCAGCACCAGGTCAAGTATCAAAGTGAGTATGGCAAAACCGGAGGGCTGTTCGAAACCTCTGAGGCGTCGGCGGTATTCGCCAACTGGTTTGGCGGAACGCACCCATCGGAAACGCAAAGCTGTGACTTTCACTGCAATGCATCAAAAACCCATATGTACAAGTCAATTAAGGCGTTCAATACCGTCACTAACAGCACATTTGTAACAAAAAACCCCTGGAATTCATTCAGGATTTCTGCCATAAGCAAAGCCTTACCGAATGCACTGTTTGTCTGGATCAGGCGCAGCATCGACAGGGCTGCACTGTCAGATCTGGAAAATCGCTACAAGCGGGGCGATCCTGGGAAAATCTGGAATTCAGCCACCACAAAAGACTATATTGAAATACAAACCCGACCATATTGGGAGCAGGTGGTTTTACAGCAGGCCAGCTACAGCAGGGCAATTTCAGCATCATTGGCGAAGCTGCCCGAGTCGAATTGGACGCAAGTCTGGTATGAAGACCTGTGCGATTCACCCGACACCGCAGTAAAAATCGTATATGATCTTGCCAGTGCCCGGCACCATCCTGTGAGCTGGTCGCCGGCCAAAGCACTTGAGCGCAATGAAGTCAGCAATAATACGAGGTTGATCCGGGATTATGAAAAGGATTACGAGAAAATAACCCGATTTATCGATTCCAGAGACGATCTGAAAAATTTGCTTTACTCAGCCTGCCATAGCGTATCGTGAAAAAAAAGAAACTCTTAACCATCTCATTTATTCGTGACGCTTCATCACTGCCCACCGTATTCATCGAGTTTCAGAAAATTCTGGACGAGTACCGGGAATTTGAGGTCACTCATTACAATCACTTCCAGGGTGACAGGATCGATTCCCAGAAGATCTGTTTCCCAGATGAAATCAAACATGCACGCTGGGATGCCATCATTTTACATTTTTCAATTTTATACCAGCGCTGCCGGCACAAATATTATTCATACTTTTTCTCGGATTTTGAATGGCTCTCTGATTCGCCGGCAACCATCATCGCAATGCCTCAGGACGAAGGCAACTGCCCGGGCATTCTTGACCGTTTGCTGTTCGCCTGG
>JAHEKD010000301.1 GCA_024638545.1 Gammaproteobacteria bacterium | reverse complement strand
TGCCGGCAACGGACTGCATGCTGAAATGCATTTGGTTGTGAGAACCCACGGCAAAGCAGTTGCAGGTTCGGTCGGACTGCAAACAAGCACATTTATAGGGCTATGCGATGTCCAATTCTGCAACAGGTTCAGCCAGACGAAATCTATAATCTCGGCGCCCAGAGCCATGTCGCTGTCAGTTTTGAAACGCCCGAATACACCGCAAACTCCGATGCACTGGGCACCCTGCGGCTGCTTGAGGCAATCAGAATCCTGAATATGGAAACCAGCGTCCGCTTTTACCAGGCATCAACATCAGAGCTTTACGGCAAATCCGGGCAGGTTCCGCAAAGTGAAACCACACCGTTTTATCCCCGCAGCCCTTACGCTGCGGCAAAACTCTATGCCTACTGGATCACCGTTAACTACCGGGAAGCCTACGGCATCCACGCCTCCAACGGCATCCTTTTCAATCATGAAAGTCCGATTCGCGGTGAAACCTTTGTGACCCGCAAAATTACCCGCGGCGTGGCGGCGATAAAGCAGGGCCGGCAGGAAAAGATTTATCTCGGCAATCTTGATGCCAGGCGTGACTGGGGTCATGCCCGCGATTATGTTCAGGGTATGTGGCTGATGCTGCAGCAGCACAAGCCGGATGATTATGTGCTGGCGACCGGTGTGACGCACAGCGTTCGTGAATTAACCGAGCTGGCTTTTTCACAGGCCGGAATTGAGATCGCCTGGCAGGGAGCTGGCCTTAAAGAGACTGGCATCGACAAGGCAACGGGTAAAACGCGCGTCGAAATCGACCCTAATTACTTCAGGCCCACCGAAGTCGAGCTGCTGGTGGGCGACCCCGCAAAAGCAAAAAGGGTGCTGGGGTGGCAGGCCACCACAGTATTTGAAGATTTAATCAAGGAAATGGTTGAATCTGACCTGCATGATTTTTTCTGATTTTTTTCATCACCGTATTTCTTTAATTTTAATTATCGTTGTTTTGTCTAAGTAAAAGAATCGGGGTTCAAATTAAACCGTTATACAGCTGAAGAACGGTTATACAGACGAAACAGGATATACAGGAATTTTGGCTGCCTTTGTTATTTTCGACATCTCAAAGCGGCGGGTAATTTGATTTAATACTGCTTTGAATAAAACTGTCGCTGTTCGCTTATTTGTGCATCGATCCAGTTAATCTCGAAATCCCTCTAAAAACCGCTTTCATGAGAAAATGTCATACCTGCAAAACCGGCATCTGTAAAGTGAATAAAAATTAATCTATAAAGTGTGAAGCAGTTCACAGAATTCGATATAGTTAAATGTAAAATCAGATCAGAACCCGGCTGCATAACCCAGCGGCTGGTTTCAAGTGGCTATCTGTAAACATGTTTTCGGACTGCTCAATAATAACTAGATTTAATTATCGTATTTTTATAACAATGGAGGTTTTATGAAATTTAAGATCAAAAAGCTAACACCAAAAGTGGTTGCGTGCGTGACCTGTTCTGTCATCTGGGCATCTGCGATGATGACCGGCACAGTTCAGGCCGAAGCCACTGTCTATCATCACGCAAGAAGCATCAGTTTTGTTGCCTACAATAATGATGGAGGACAGCTGAACGTGTCGGGACCCGGCGTATCTGTATCAAAGTCATACGATTCCAGCGGCACAATGTCGTTTGACGCGGTTGACGAACAGGGTTACCCGCTGCCCGACGGTTACTACAACTATGAACTGGAACTTACCGCGCTCGACTACCAGGCAGACATGAAGGCAATGCATGCGGCCCAGGCATCAGGCGATGAAGCGGCGTACGCTGCACTGGCCGAGCGCCTGCAGGCCAACGACTACAGCTGGCAGACTCAGTCAGGGCATTTCTATATCGTCAATGGACTGATCAAGCAGCCCGCTAATCCGGGGGCGTCCGATGAATAAGAATTTTACACACTACTATACCAATATATTTCTTGGGAGGAATATCATGACTAACACTAACACATTAATCAAAACGATAACTTTAGGGGCTTTGTTGATCGGTTCACCGGCCTGGGCGGATATACTGGATACTGACCCGAGCCCGGAAATCGAACTGCGGGACGATACCGCCAATGAGACCGACTGGGGGATCTGTGTCGACAATTCCGGGTCCTGCGTCACCGGCACCGAGCCGCTAAACCAGCACCTGCACATCGGCAATGACAACGATGGCGGTTTTGGTGCGGCGATCGGCCTGGAAATCGAGCCCGGTGCGGGGTCAACGAGTACGCCGCTACTGCACCTTGACAACACCGAGCGCGTCGGCATCAAGACACGCAACCCGTTACGCGACCTGCATGTCGGCGGCGGCCAGGTGCAGCTTGATCCATCGGGCACGGCGGGCGACTGGCACATTAATCCGGGCGGGTCCGGCTTATGGTTCCGTAACGTGGACGGCAGCACAACCACACCGGTTAAATTCAACAACAACGCCCCGAACGACAGCCTGGTCATCCAGAACGGTTCGGGTGATGTCGGCATCGGCACCTCTAATCCGGACTTTGCCCTGCATGTCCGGCGCAATAACGGCACCGCACAGGCGAAAATTACCGAGGACCAGGCCACGACTGCAGTCAAGACCCTGTTCAGTCTGGTCTGCACAACCTGTACTCCGGGATTCCGATTCGCAAATAATGGAACCGGACAGATCTGGTTTTTCCGCATGCTGCAAAACGGCGACTTTTCTGTCGATGACCCAAATACGGCAGCCAAGGAAGCGACCTTCAAAAGCGGCGGTAACCTGACTATAGGCGGTATCCTCACCCAGGGTTCAAGCCGTGAAATCAAGCACGACATTGAAACTGTCAACACCATGGACATTCTGGACAAGGTAGACTCCCTGGAGATCTCTGAATGGACCTACAATCATCATGCCGGAGTGCGGCATATGGGTCCGATGGCGGAGGACTTTTATCAGGCCTTTAAACTCGGTCATACCAGGAAAGGCCTGTCTGCTGTCGATACCTCTGGTGTGGCGCTGGCGGCAATCAAGGCGCTGAACAGCAAGCTTAAAGCGACGCAGGCTGACCTGTTGGACAAGGACAGCCAGATTGCCGAATTGCAACAACGCATGGCCGACATGGAAATCCAGGTGGCCGAAGTTCAGGATTTAAAGGAAATGCTGGTGAAATACATCGAGCAGGATACGAATACTGAATTCTCGCACGTTTCATTCTAATTAAAACATACCTCTACCCTAAGTGGCCCGGCGCAAGCCGGGCCATTTTCATGGCATATAAATCGATGCAGGATCCAGCCACGTTAGAAAAGAAAACATGAACAGAGGCCTGTAGCTGTGTGCGCTGATGCCGCTTCCTGCTCCTGAAATAGAGGATTACCGCCTGAGCACTGTTTTTGCCAGTCTTGCAACCGGCCGTCTCACCCTGTAGTAGCCACGCCTGATGAGGCTGGCTGATCTGTTTTTAATAATGATGATTTCCCGGCGGTAATCGATTTTAGTTTTGGGCGCCGCCTTTTGCGGTTGTAACAGTTGCCGATCCGACAGGGTATTGTGATAAGCGACTGACAATCGCCGCTTCTCCTGATCGAGTTGCTGATTTAACTCATTCATATCCGGAACGGTGGCCGAGCTTTCCAGACCAGCCTGCTGATCAGTTTTCCCTGATACGATGCATTCATAGAGGGTTTTTTTAAAGTTTGAAAATGAATAATTCTGATCGAATAATACCTCCTCTTTTGCCCTGTCAACGATATCCTGAAGATAGCGGCTATCTTCACACTTCGCTATGACTTCATCGATATTGGAAAAGTCGTGCTCCAGCGGAATATAGTGCCGGTCAGCAGCCAGCACGCCTTTATAGGGATGACGCAACAGGATTTGCGCCGTTTTGCAGGCAATGGCTTCAAAATGCCTCGGCGTTATTGTCAGGAAGGTGTAGCAGTCCCAGCTCGGCGGCAGAAATTCATTTAACTGCTCCAGTGTATCTACGGCGTGCCTGGATTCGATATCAGCAACCCTGGCATTTATCTCTCCCTGGAAATCGACTGCCGTATAGCCGCCCGGCGCGGCATAGACCGTCTTTGAGCTTCTCAGGAAATCATACCATCCCTCACCGTAGATTCTGTCATCCTGTTCAACCGATACGTCAGTTTGTTTCCCCAGCGCCTCCATTTTTGCGGCGATCAGTAAAGGCACTTCTCCTTTCATCTTACTGGCCGTGCCAAAACGCAATCGATTCGGGCGGCCCCTGTAGACAAAATCCATTGGCCGTCTGTCAATGCTTTCACCACAATCGTAATCCGGGGCCTTCCACTGCTCTACCACATAACCCGGCATGCAGTCGATAATTTTTGAATATGCCTGCGATTCAGGATAGAGAATTGCAC
>JAHEKD010000300.1:3111-4371 GCA_024638545.1 Gammaproteobacteria bacterium | reverse complement strand
CAGCTTGAGTTCTTTTTTCAGGGTAGCCGCATAGGGCTGCAGGTTCGTGCATTCTAAAACCAGTATAGTTATAGACGGGTTGGCATTGAGCAGCTTTTCTGCGGTGTTAACCAAATCCTTACAAAGCCTGTTTTTATCCGGGTCCCTGCCCGATGATTCAAAAATAAATTGCGTAAACGCTTTTGATGACTGCATGCCGGCAACACAAATACTGCCAGGTTCAATATTTAAGCTGGTAAATGCTTGTGGACTGAGCTGGGTTTCATCTGCGGTAATTACGCCGACCGACTTGTACCGATTTGAAGGCTGCAGGATCGGAATCAGACTCAATGAAGACAGGATAGCCGGTATAGAAACTGCATTGGCAACTTCATCCTGAATCAGTGATAAAAAGCCACAACTAGATATCAAACCGATGGCGCCCTCGGCTTCCAGCTGCCTGGCACCTTCGACAAATCCATTTACAAGCGCTCTGCCCGGACGTTCATGATTGACTATCCTGGCGGCGGTCGCAGCTTTGATGATTTTATATCTGACAGGGTAATTAAAGGTTGCGGGGTTACCGACATCGCCAGGAATTCGCTGAAAGACAGTATCCAGCATTAATATACCGATAAATGGTAATTGCTGAATCATGATTGTACCAAATCAAAAATTTCTGTTAATCGTCTCCCCGTTTCAAATAAAATTCAGCAAAATCCTCTTCCTCACCAATATAAATTAACGTGTGCGATGCACGCACTGCATAAGACTTGAAGTCAAGGGGTGCTAATGGATCAGTTGTCACGACATGTAATATCTGTCCGGGCTGCATTTTATTGAGTTCGGCTTTTGTCTTTAAAATAGGTAACGGACAATGCAGGCCCTTGGTGTCCAGTGAGACATCTACATGCTCTGGTATTTTCTCGGCTAGCTCAATCATAATTTGTGCGGGCGTTCTCTGGATACAGACCCGAGATTATGTCATAGTTAGTAGCTGATTTGACATAGCCTGGAATAACCATGACAGAAAAACCCTTGATATTGGCCATTGATCAGGGCACCACTAGCACGCGTGCCATTGCCTTTGACGTACAGGGAAACATTATCCATAGTGCTCAGGAGGAATTCAGACAGTACTATCCGCATGATGGCTGGGTGGAACATAATCCTGAAGAAATCTGGAAAACCACACAGAAGGTTTGCAGACAGGTCAGGCAGGATACGGTAACGTTCAATAGTGGCAATCTGGTTGCAATCGGCATTACCAATCAGCGTGAA
>JAHEKD010000300.1:0-3101 GCA_024638545.1 Gammaproteobacteria bacterium | reverse complement strand
GACAGTGCAACGGGCAAGCCTATCTATAATGCCATCGTCTGGCAGGATCGTCGGGCGGCGAAACTTTGTAGTGAGCTTAAGGCTCAAAATTACGAGAGGAAAATTACCGAGAAAACAGGTTTATTACTTGATCCCTATTTTTCTGCCACCAAGCTTGCCTGGATTCTCGATAATGTCAGCGGAGCGCGAAGTAAAGCTGAAAAAGGACAGTTAAGGTTCGGTACCACAGACTGTTATCTGGTGTGGCAACTCACCAGGGGTGAGGTTCATGCAACCGATGCTACCAACGCCAGTCGCACGATGTTGTACAACATACATTCCAATCAGTGGGACAATGAATTACTAAAGCTGTTTAATATTCCAGACAGCGTGCTGCCGGAAGTCAAAGACAGTACCGATGATTATGGCCAGGCCAGTAACCAGTTGATAGGGCAAAACCTGCCGATTACGGGAATTGCCGGTGATCAGCAGGCAGCATCTATTGGTCAGCTTTGTACTCAGCCCGGAATGACGAAGAGTACCTATGGCACGGGCTGTTTCATGTTGATGAACACCGGGGAAAATATTATTGCTTCCAGGCATAAATTATTAAGCACCATCGCCTATCGTCTGAAGGGCAAAACATCGTATGCACTTGAGGGTTCAATTTTCAACGCCGGCACCTCGATCCAGTGGCTCAGGGATGAACTGAAAGTGCTTAAACACGCTAATCAAACCGAGGAGATCGCACGCGGACTGGAATCAAATCATGGCGTTTACATGGTACCTGCATTTACCGGGCTGGGCGCTCCCCACTGGGACACGGATGCCCGTGGAGCGATTATGGGGCTGACGCGTGATACCAATCGTGATCATCTGGTGCGTGCCGCGCTGGAATCAGTCTGTTATCAAACCAGTGACCTCATCGAGGCGATGAAAAAAGATAGCAATGTTGATTACCAAGTCGTCCGGGTTGACGGTGGCATGGTTGCAAATGACTGGCTATTGCAATTTTTATCAGACATATTGAACGTGACCATCGAGCGCCCAAAGATTATTGAGACCACGGCCCTGGGTGCCGCCATGCTGGCGGGTCTTGGCGCAGGTCTTTATGAGTCGCTTGATGACACGGCCGCTGCCTGGCAGCTTGATAAATCATTCTCACCGCAGATGGACATACAGCAAAGAGATAGACTGTCGAAAGGCTGGCAAGCGGCTATTAATCGTGTCAAAACTGTTTAAATTCCGCACAATTAAGTATTGTGTCCCCGGAATTTAGCTGAAATATATGAGGACCGTTAGATGATGAAGGGTGTCATCAATAAAATGCTCACGCATCACCTTGATGTGGTTCAGTACAAACTACCGATTGCCGATAACTTAATCGAAATGAACCCGCTTGTTGGTCAATCTATATCGGTGAGCTTCACAGGTAATATCTTCTGCATCAACTGTGGCCGTAAAACAAGCAAAAGCTTTAACCAGGGCTACTGTTTTCCCTGCTTTCGATCACTGGCTGAATGCGATCAATGCATAATGCGTCCGGAGCTGTGTCATTTTGACAAAGGGACTTGTCGTGATGAAGCCTGGGGAATGGCGAACTGCATGCAGCCTCATTTTGTTTACCTGGCAAACTCTTCCGGCCTGAAAGTCGGTATCACCCGGCATACACAAATCCCGACGCGCTGGATGGACCAGGGTGCCTCCTGTGCAATGCCGTTATTCAAAGTTGCCAGTCGACTCACCTCAGGATTGGTTGAGGTTATGTTCAAGTCTCATATTTCCGATCGCACGGATTGGCGGAAAATGCTTAAGGGCGACCCGGACGGTGTGGACCTCATCAGCAAAGGCGAAGAGCTGGCCGAACTGGTTGATAATGATATTGCCTGCGAACAACGAATCAAAATTTCTGACTTCGAAATGGTGGCATCACCAAAAATCTATACGTTCAATTATCCCGTAAAGCGCTACCCGAAAACAATCAGGGCCCATAACCTTGATAAAACACCAAAAATTCAGGGCCTGCTCCAGGGTATAAAAGGCCAGTACCTCATTTTTGATAATGGCGTTTTGAATATCAGAAAATACGGCGGTTACGAGATCATCGTTGAAACATAGTTAGATTCTCATTTGTCACCGACCCTGATATATTTCGGTCCGGCCCTTGAAAGACGAAGTGCCATCAGCAGTCCCCGTAATTCCGCGAGCAGGGTCAGCGGTATATACCACGGGTGTTTTAAATGATGACGGGTTTTAATCGATTGAATGAATCGAAGTAAAACAGCCGAGGTTTTGTTTGAAAATTTTTTTGAAATTAACAAATAATAATGGGCACCGACGGCGTGATACGGCTGCGCAGTGGTCAAATGTTCACCGTATTCGCGCGTACCGCCAGCCGCTACTTTCAAATGGTCAACAGCCGCCGCCGGCTCGAACAGTATTTTATGGCCTGCGCTTAACCATCGATCAGCAAAATCGGATTCAAAACGATAGGCCACGCCAACAAAATTTTCATCAAATCCCCCAAGCTTGATTGCTTCACTCTTATTTACGGAAAAATTGCCGCCCATAAAATGATCAATATATTTTCTTTCAGATGAATTAAATTGATGTCCTGAGTCGGTGAGTTTTTGATTTTCATCCCAGGGTTGAATCACCCTGCCTGCGACTATCAGAAACTGTGATTGCTGGTGGGCGCTATAGTGTGCCTCGAGAAGATGCTCATGGGCTTTAATGTCATCATCCACAAATAGAGCCGTCTGCTGTGTTTGATTTAGCAAACCAGTATTCATGGCATGAGGAATGGAGGGACTTGATAATTTAATCCACCTGATTGAGCCGTCCTCAACCCAGCCGGTCAATCGACCCTCAACATCTGCCTGATGAGACTCGGACTGGTCAACAACAATAATCTCTGCGGGCATTGTCTGAAGCTCTCTCAGACTCTCGATCGTCTCTATTAAAACCTGCTCCCTGCCATAAGTCGGAATAATGATACTGATCGGAACAGAATTAGGTTTATTTTCCACTGCTGAGTGCCTTTTTTTATTAATAAATTTAACGGACTGATTATCGGGATTATTTTACTTCATATGATTATCTGGCGTTCCCCATTCTGAATG
>JAHEKD010000299.1 GCA_024638545.1 Gammaproteobacteria bacterium | reverse complement strand
CGTTGCCGTATTGAGCATGGATATAGGGCACCACCATCCATTCAGCAGCAACATCGAACAGCGATATGCCAATCTCTTCTCCTCGACCGGTTTGATTGCGTTTCAGAATAGCTTCCAGAACACCGCTGTAAGCCGTCATGCCTGCACCAATATCGCAAATTGAAACGCCAATACGGCCCGGCCGGCCGGCGCTGCCCGAGACCGAAATCAAGCCACTCTCGGCCTGCACCAATAAATCGTAACCGCGTTTTCCGGACACCTCGTCCCGGTTACCGTAGCCGGAGATATTACAAATGATCAGGCGCGAGTTTTTTGCATGCAAAGACCCGCTATCAAATCCGGCTCGTGCAAGCGCACCAGGGGCTAGGTTTTGTATTAATACGTCTGCCCGCTCTAATATGGACCATAAGATTCGCGCGCCATGCTCGTCTTTAAAATTAAGGCAAACCGATTCCTTGCCCTGATTGAGCCAGGTGAAATAGGAGCTTTCTCCCATGGCGGCTGAATCATAATTGCGGGCAAAATCCCCCTCCTCACGCTCAACCTTGATTACACGTGCGCCTGCGGCCGCTAATCGGGCCGTGCACAAAGGCGCGTCAACCGCCTGCTCAACTGAAACGACAAGAATATCTGACAGCGGCTGCATTAAAAACTCCTCGGCATGCCGAGGACATGTTCACTGATGTAAGAGAGAATCAGGTTGGTGGAAATGGGTGCAATCTGGTAAAGACGCGTTTCACGAAGTTTACGTTCAATATGATATTCGCGACTGATGCCAAATCCGCCGTGGGTCTGCAGGCATATATCTCCGGCTTTCCAGGAAGCATCGGCGGCCAGCATTTTTGCCATATTGGCTTCAGCGCCACAGGGAGTGCCGGTATCAAACAGCCGTGCGGCCTTATCAACCATCAAGGCTGCCGCTTCCGTTTGGGCATAGGCGTTTGCAATCGGAAACGAAATCCCCTGGTTCTGTCCGATAGGTCGACCGAATACTATTCTTTCTTTGGCATAGGCGCTCGCCTTATCGATAAAATAGCGGGCATCCCCTATGCATTCCGAGCCAATTAATATTCGCTCGGCATTCATGCCGTCAAGTATTGCCTTGAAGCCTTTGTGTTCTTCTCCAAGCAGGTTCTCGGCCGGGATTTGGAAATTGTCAAAGAACAGTTCACAAGAATGGTGATTAATCATCGCGTCGATGGGTTTGATCGTCAGCCCACGTTCCTCGGCGCCACGTAAATCCACGATAAAACAGGACAGGCCATCAGTTTTCGATGTGCGTTTTTCAATAGGTTTAGTGCGTGCGAGCAGCACCATAAGATCAGAGTGCTGTACCCGGCTGATCCAGACTTTTTGTCCATTGACAATATACCTGTCACCTTCTTTTTGGGCTGTGGTTTTTAACGAAGTGGTATCGGTCCCGGTGGAGGGCTCAGTGACGCCGAAGGACTGCAGTCGTAATTCACCTGCAGCAACAGCCGGTAGATAGCGCTGTTTTTGTTCTTCAGTGCCGTGACGAAGTACAGACCCCATCACGTACATCTGGGCATGGGCCGCTCCGGGATGACCACCTGAACGGGATATTTCCTCCAGTATGGCACAGGCCTCGACCAGGCCTAGGCCAGCCCCACCGTAGGATTCCGGAATCAGGCAACCTAGAAACCCGGTCTGAGTGATTTCTTTCACAAAATCAGTAGGATAGCCACTATTTCTGTCTAACTCACGCCAGTAATCCTCGCCAAATTCGCTACAGATTTTTCTAACAGAGTTTCTGATTTCCTGAGTTTGTTGATCCGCTTCCATGAGCCCTACATTCACTGTTTATCGTGCAACTATAAAAAAATACAGTCATCTAAACTATTTAAATATTTAAATATTTAAATAGTTTAATCGATACAGATAAAAGAAAAGAATGATTTGTTTAATAAATCCTGCAATACGATGAACACCTGGCGCAATCTTGTAATGGTAGGGTCAACTTGAGACTCAATTTCTGGAATAAAAAAAGCAAGAGGTTCAGTGATTCAGCCAGAATCCGGGCATATAGTTTATTATTTTATAGCACACACTATAACCTATACTTTGCTTATCGAAATTAACAAGCCTCTCTAATCCCACCGGGTGAGCGTCCTGTCCAATTCTTAAATGCCCGTGAGATGCCAAGCAGCTCTCCCAGGAATCACGCACTTAAAATTCTGCCAATATCGAACGCGATCAGGCGTGTTGCTATACAGCGTTTTTTGTTCCTCACCCTCTAATTAACAGTTTTATCAATCAGTTTTCACGGTCAGTAAAACAGTTTGAATTTTTCATCAAACCAAGTATTGCATCGATGAAATGGGATAATTAAGTATCGTGTTCCCGGAATAGGAAAGACAGGGCGTGGCAAGGGACCGTCGCAGTAGTAGGGTGGTGAGAAATGCGGGTGAGCGTATTGAACAGGTTTGCGGTTTTAGTATGTGCAGCAGGTTCGATTTGGATCGGTTCACGAACTGACGGATCTAAAGGAGAAACACACTTGAGAATCCAGGCGGAATATATCTCCGAAGTGCCACGTAAATACCGATAAAATGGGTCATCACCTGGCGAGCAGGTCAGGCCTCACAACCAGCATTGTCAGTATTGAAAGCACCGCATTCCCTGTTTATTGATATTACGTAAGTTGCTCTATAATTTGATTCATTACAAACGAACGCTATTGTGGAATTTTCGATTACAAAGACCTGATAGACCCACATGCAGTCATATCGCATGATGAAATAATCAAAGATTACCAGGCAATTTCCTCACCCAGGTCCGGTACCATGCCGGGCGTCACTGCACCTCTGGATGTTGAGACGAGTAAGTCACGTCTAAACATGCCGATCTGAGCCCATGCACGGTCTATCTGCCCCTGGGTGAACTCATTCATCCAGTCATCATCGACATAGTTCATGTAGTTATGGATCGGACAAGCTTCACTTGGATTACAGGCGTTCCAGGGTTGGCCGGCATCTTCGGGTTTTCCAAAGTTAGGCCCGGCGTGTGACGGAGTGTCCACTACTTCATCACCATTGCCGAAGCAACCGTCCTGAAACGTGTGATAAAGCCCGAGCCAGTGGCCTACCTCATGGACGGCCGTTAAGCCCAGATTGTAAGGGCTGGTATCGCCGCCTGGCAGGGTTCCGAATTTCATCACGACCCCATCCATATCAGGATCGCCTGCCATCTCATGAGGAAATGTCGCCCACCCTAACAGGCCGCCGCCCGGGTTAGCCGTATAGAAATTCAAGCCTTTCTGAGGTGATATGACCTGATGCTGGCTCTTGCAGTTGCGCTCATTCAGTGAGCCGTGCCCCATTGTAAAAAAATCAGGATTATTGATTTCAACAACCTCATTTTCATCATGCCTGAAACTGATGCGCATAGGTTCGAATGCCTTATTCATGACCTCCATCTGCTCCGTACGCTGCGCCTGGGTAATGCTTCCCATATCACCGTCAACAATATGTACGAAAGCAACGGGAATGGTTACGCTTAAATCTGCCTCAGCAATTCTGGTTCGGCTTCTGAAGTTTGATTCCATTTCTGCCATGCGCGCACGATCGCCGGTGCTGACATCGTGGGTTGCGCATCGTCTTGTGAATGTTTGCTCGTCACTCATAGTGGTGTTCTCCTCTATATTTTAAACAATGGTGGTTTCAATCTAACATTATTGAAAAATAAAAAATGTGAAATTAATCACAGTGTCATTCATATGTATTTGTTATGCTTTAATGAGATTATTTTATACGAATAAAAGGGTCACCTGTATACAATATTGATGTCTTTATTAATTAATCCAAGAGAAGCAGGGAAATTGAAACTAAAAATCTATAGAAACAGTCCTGGTTCAGACGCCCGGATCCAGGATTTGCGTCTGGCGCATATACCTCAATCTGTTCGAGTACAATTTGGTAATGAGCTTGTTGAAATTACTGATGATACATTTCAGCCGGCCGCCCGGGAATCGTATATTGAAAATTTTGCCGTGACGGAGCAATCATATCAACAGTATGATGCCTCCTGGATCCACCTGGTGTTGCAGAAAGGACGTCTGTTTAATAAGGAGCGTCCTGACATTCCCGTGCTCTATGACCGCGGCCGATTTCAACTGGTGGCGATAGATCCTGATGAAGCCAGTAAGCTTTTCAACAGTGATGTATGTTTCAGTATTCGACCCCTGAATAATCAGGCGGTAGTGTTCAACGAGCGTTCCGGCATGGAACGTATGCCTCAGATACCTCCTGCGGAGAAAGAGATTGTGGATTCTGTTGATATTAACCATTTCTTCACTGTGCTGGAACGCTTAGTTGGATTCCAAAACAGGCATTCACTGAGTAATAATTACCTTGA
>JAHEKD010000298.1:3112-4385 GCA_024638545.1 Gammaproteobacteria bacterium | reverse complement strand
CGCAGTGTGCCCCATTCAATGACATCGTTCGGCATGATCGCATGTTTTTCACCGAGATCGCGCCAGTACTGCAGTGCTTCTATGACACCGGGATTATCGTAATAAGTCTCTGTGCCAGCCTGATTCATAAGGACTTCACTATTTTGCTTGGCAAGTGCTCCAAACATCCAGTAAGGATAGCCGGTTGAAGGGATCATTGCTCCCCACTGTTCTACAGTTCCATCGCTCCCTTTCCTTGTTAGTTTCTTGCCTGTTTCAATGAATTCTTCCCAGGTGGTTGGTGGAGATTCAGGATCAAGACCGGCTTCACGAAATGCATCTTTGTTGTAGTACATGACTATTGTGGAGCGTTGAAAGGGAACACCCCAGGTTTTTCCATCTACTTTGCCATTTTCCATAAGTGCGGGATAAAAACTGTCGAGCCAGGCTCGTTCCTCATCAGTGCTGACGATATCGTCAAATGCAGTTATGGCATCCAGGTCACGCATTTCATGAACATCGATTGAAAACATGACTGACAGCTGGGCAGGTTCACCGCTTTTTAAAGCAGCTAAAGCCTTAACGCGTGCATCGTTATAATTACCTGCGTAGATCGCAGAAACGTCAATATCAGGATTTTCGGCTTCAAAATCCGCCACCATACCATCGACAACTTCTGTCAATGCACCGCCAACCGCAATAGGATAATACATTGTCAAATTGGTTGCAGCACTGCTTAAATTACTGAAAACCAGTGTGACTGCGCACAGGGTTGCAGTCAGGAGTTTGGATATACATTTCATTACTTTAGTCCTCATCTGTGATAGTTAAATAGGGGTTAGCCAGTTTCATCGATCAATCGCTAAACATATGTTCATGTTCTGCAGCCCATTGAATTGAAACATTCTGCCCGGGCGAAAATACGGCGTGCCCGGGATAACGAATCTTTAGGGAGCTGTTGTGTTCGGTCGGTTGATCTAGCGTGGCCAGAATAATGGTATCGGCGCCATGATAATCACAACCAATGACACTTGCGGTCAATCCCTTCTCGGTTATCGTGATATGCTCAGGACGAATACCGATGGTTTTGCCATCTTTAGATAAAATATTCATTGGCGGGCTGCCAATAAACTGTGCAGCAAATCTGGTTCTCGGTTGATTATAGAGTTCCTCTGGCAATCCAATTTGCTCAATTTTGGCATCGTTCATAAGTACAATCTTATCCGCCATGCTCATGGCCTCTACCTGATCATGCGTAACGTATATAACGGACATGCCTAAACGCTGCTGGAGG
>JAHEKD010000298.1:0-3102 GCA_024638545.1 Gammaproteobacteria bacterium | reverse complement strand
GAGGGCCCGTATCTCAACGCGCATTTCATTGCGCAGTTTGGCGTCAAGATTAGACAAGGGTTCGTCCATCAGACATAAATTTGCTTCGGCTACGATCGCGCGCGCGAGCGCAACCCGCTGGCACTGCCCCCCCGAAAGTTGACTCGGCTTTTTATTTAATTGTTCAGACAGTGCGACCAGTTCAACCACAGAATCAAGCCGTTTTTTCTGTTCTTTCTTGTTAACATTTCTGGCTTTTAATCCAAATAGAATATTTTCTTCCACGCTGAGGTGCGGAAACAGGGCATAGGATTGAAAAACCATCGCCAGTTTTCGTTTTCCGGGATCGAGATGCGTGATATCTTTGCCGTCAAGTGTGATCGAGCCACTATCTGGTGTTTCCAGTCCTGCAATCATTTTTAAAGAGGTCGACTTACCGCAGCCCGATGGTCCTAACAAGGCAAGAAACTCACCATCCTCAACATAAAAATTCAAATCGCTAACAGCAGCTTTGCCGCCGTAACTTTTATTAATATTCTCAACTGTTAACATTGAGGGCGTTCCAATTCAGGGTCGACTTCAAACATCTCGACATCATATAGCTCGCAAATATCCCGTATTGGACTACTGATTTTATCCATAATGAGAAAATCCACATCATTTATCTCCCCGGTTATTACCGGCGCATAACGATTCATTTTAGAGTGATCGGCAACTAATATTTTTGTTTCACTGTGCTTGATGATTGTTCTGGTTGCAGTTGATTCTTCAGTTGAGAAATCAAGCAATTCTCCTTTGCTGCTGAGACCGCCTGCACCAAATACGCCATAGTGGATATTGTAACGACTCATGAATTCTATAGTCTCTGTACCCATCACGTCCTGGTCATTTGCGCGAACTTTGCCTCCGGCCAGATAAGTTTGAATATTCTGATTGTGACAGAGCGTCAACGCAACATTCAGATTATTAGTGACGACGGTGAGGCCGGGATGATCAAGTAACGCCAGGGCGACTTGCTGAGGTGTCGTTCCAATACCCAGAAAAACGCTTGTGTCTGCAGGCAGGAGTTCAACTACCTTGCGTGCAATATACTGTTTCGCCGCCAGATTCATAATAGTACGATTGCTAAATGAAACGTTCTGATGTCTAGTCGGCAGGTTTATGCCGCCATGGACTCTTCTAACCAGGCCAATTTTGCTTAATTCATTCAGATCTTTGCGTATTGTCTGGATGGTGACGTTGAAACACGAAGTTATATCTGTAGTCGTTAGCTCTCCATTCGACTGATATAGCCGATCCATTATATGCTTTTGCCGCGTGGATAGAGTCAAGTTAAATTCAAACGTATCAGATTCAAATTTAGTGTATTGTGTTTGTGGATAGTATGCCACACATACTTCGAAAGAAATATATAAAATTTCGAACGAACGTATTGAATGGCTTTGGCGTTGATTTCGACCAGCTTTTCAGGACCCAGTCTGACTTGTAAAAAAAATTTATTCACGGCATTAAAATAATTTTTACGATTCTTATTCCTGCTGTTTCGTCTACCTGGGGGGTGATGATATTCGCGGCCATTGCTATGATCTTCTTGTATGTGCTATTCATCCTTTAATGAACTGCTCACACAGGAATTGATTAAAGTTGCAGACAAAATCCGTGAACGTACTGAAGGATCCGTAGACATATTACCTGGGGATTAGCTCGTGTTACAAGCACAAGCTTCATATGGGTGTAGACATTATTGTCAACATAATGATAGGCGGTGTCACACCACCATTCGGTTCGATGATGTTTACCGGTTGCTCAATATTGAAAGTTAAAATTCTCGACTTTGTAAAAGAGGCGCTGCCTTTGCTATTCGCTCTGCTGGTTGTTTTAATCATACTAACCTACTCTGAGACCCGGGTGATGTTTTTGCCAAGATTGATCTGAATATTTTAACTCAACCTTCTGGCAGAGCTAAATCCAGCTAAGCGCGTCCGCGATAATCGTGGTTGCCTGCTCCTGTGCACACTCACCGTGCGCGATGACCAAACGTTCAGGCTTCCAGGCAAGCACTTTGTCGCGGGCACGGCGGGCCAATCTGCGCCTTAGAAAAGTGACACGCCACTCGCGTGGTGTGCTGCCATGTTCACCAACCAGACTGTCCAGGCGCATCAGCAGTCCTTTCCAGCCCGACATCCTGGACTCGCAATGGCGCTGGATAAGATCGCAGATGATGGCGGTACGGGAGAGGTGATGAAAAAAAACGACCTCTTCCATCGCGAGCGAGCCGTGGAAGATGACCTGGTCGATGTCTGTAGCCCATTGTGGCTCGGGCATGTCGCCGAGTACGGCGTCAAAATGAAGTTCAGGCTTTCTGCCGACCAGGCCGGGCGGTGCATAAACGCGGGCATAGGGCCAGTGTTCAGACCACTGGGACAAGTAAAGATGGTGAATCTTATTTGGCGAAACAATATAGTGAACCGTTCCGATGGCTTCCACGGCATCGGTCAACTCAACGCTTAGCGCCACGGGTGACCACACCCATAATTTACCGTCTGATAGCTGCACCACCACCATGCGCGTAGGGTAGGGGAAACCATAAAAAGAGACCACAGGCCCATCGGCTACATACAGAGATGGTCCAAACTGCTTAAGCATATACAAAGTCTAACATAGTATCTGCATACTGGCCGTTTTCGTCCGCCTGCCGGTGTGCAAATTCAGCATCGCTTGACGGCTCGCGTTCGGTGCGATATTAATATCTATAGGCTGTATTACCCCGGTGGTCGCCCGCATTGGAATGATTCCTCAGCAGCGTGAAAACCAGCTGTCGTCGTAACAGATGAGCAAGCTTAATATCATAAAAGAGCGATAATAGATTAAAATTACAGATAGCAATTCATCGATGAATATTATTATGTACCGGTACCGAAATATTTTTGCTGTAATGATGTATTACGCCCTCGTATTTTCTGCACACGCATTTGCGCAGACACATGACGAACTTAACCTGGTCCGCCAGGCCATGGTGAAGGATATTGAAGTGGATCTCATACGCACCAGCGACTATATTAATAAAACGGCCTTCGACCCGGAAGTTATGACCGCCATAGGCAAGGTGCCGCGGCATGAGTT
>JAHEKD010000297.1 GCA_024638545.1 Gammaproteobacteria bacterium | reverse complement strand
CATGGCGGAAGCGGCATCGGGCTTGCCATCGACCAGGAAGCCGCGCAGGATCAGCCAGTTCACATAGCTGGGTGATTGGGTAACAAACATCTTCTCGGTCGAACCAGCGACCTCAACGTCTTGTTCTTTGCCGCCAATCGGCGCCTCCAGTGGGCCGTCATATTCGGGCGGCAACAGTAGATACTTTCCCCCTTGGCCCTTGTCTGGGCCGGGTGCCCCCATATCGATGACGAAGCGAAAGAAGGCGTCGTTCACAGTGCCGGGGCCAGAACCTTTGGGAACCTCAACGACCATCGGTCCGTCCTTGTTCAGGTCGAAAAAGGCCAGCGCATAGACGGTGTCGGTATTTCCTGTCAAAAAGATCGGGTCGGAATCCATCAAGTCGTCGAAGATGACCACATGGTTGCCATCGGTTGCGCCCAATTCGACCTGGCCAAGCCGCAGACCCTCGATCGACGTCGCCGGCATGCCGTTGAGAAAGGTTTCCACCCCTCTCATGAAGTCGAGGTTATCGTAGACAAGCTCAACCGTATCCCTGGTAGGGCTGCCGTCAAAGAACTTGAGCTTGCCGATTCGGGTATCAACCGTATCCGGGGTCAGGATGGTGCCCGGTATCTTGTTGTTGTAGCCAGGGGTGTTTTGCGCAAGACCTGTCGTGCTAACACCTAGTAACAGGATGCCCGATAAAATCCACCTATGTGTTATCGAGTTAAATTTCATTGTTTTCTTTTCCATTTGTTTGGTCGATTTCAGTTTTTTAAGAGCGCGTTGTCATCGGTCTTTCGACCGCGGTCAAGCTGGCACTCGAGGTTCGATATAGCGTTGTCATGTCTTTATCATCTCCCTTTCTGGTTTATGTGCGGACCAGATCCGAGGCGCCGTTCTCGAGATACTCGCTGCCATAGAGCGTGGCAATCCAGATCCGGATCAACGCCTCCCTGACCTGTTCCCGCCCACGCCTCGGGCGTCGTCCGAAGGCTTCGATGAGCGTGTAGGCATCAAGATGATTAAGCGCAATTGCAACAGGTCGAGCCGCAAAGTCGGGGATCAGGCCCTGGTCCTGGTCGGCTTCAATGCGGGCAGTAACTGCATCATGGAACTCACCGAAGAATTGCACCCAGGCTTTATTGAGCTGCTCGTCGGTGGCGGCGGCATCGTCGATGGCCCGCAGGAAGGGGCCCCGGTGATAACAAACCTCGACAAGACCCTCGAGGGATTCATTCAATAGAACAACGGGATCGCCGACGTCTGTAAACCAGGGCCCGGTAGCCCCGAGGACCTCGGCCCTCAACGTGTCCAGTAAGGTCTCCATCAGCCCGTGCAAATCTTTGAAATACTGGTAAAACACCGAACGGCTCGCGCCTGTCGGAGCCATCAGTGAGCTGACGGTCATGTCTCGAAACGGGTGTGACCAGAAAAATTCCAATGCCGCATTCAGAATTGCTGCACGTGTGCGTTCGGATTTACCGATCTTAAGGACCGGTTGCGGACGAACTCGTAGCTTAGACGTTATCTTTATTTTTTCTGACATCATGTCAAAATATGTTATCATAGAGTCTGTTAATTATGCAACTTGATTATGATTAAAATATTGTACACACTTTCTAGCCGGTTGATTGTTGCCCTGGTGATGGTCATTGGAGTTGGCTGCACGACCACTGCTGCCCGCAATCCTCTTCCCCTGGAACTCACCAAAAATGCTGTGATCCCGGGCGTTCCGGAGGCACGATTCTGGGGAGATGACTGGCCTAAATTTTCATTGGAGAGATTTGAAGACTATACACAGACTGATTTTGAACGTGATTTCAATGGAATTTATAACCAACCGCACAGCTATCTGGCTATTTCTGGTGGGGGCGCAAACGGTGCGTTTGGGGCAGGTCTGCTTAGCGGATGGACCCAAACGGGTACCCGGCCGGAATTCACTATGGTTACCGGGATCAGTACAGGCGCCCTGACTGCTCCATTTGCATTTCTCGGGTCTGAATACGATGATCAACTTAAAACGGTCTACACCACTACTTCCACCAGCATGATTGCCAAAAAGCGCAATCCCTTTGCGACTCTTTTCGCCGACTCTATGGTCGATACCACGCCGCTACGGGAACTTATTGCCAGATACATCACCACCGATGTCATTGACGCTGTTGCAAAGGAGCATAAAACAGGACGCCGGTTGTTTATCGGAACCGCAAATCTCGATGCCGGTCGTTCCGTGATTTGGAATATGGGCGCGATTGCGGCCAGTGACTATCCCCGTAAAGTCGAATTATTCCACGACGTGCTGCAAGCCTCGTCTGCGATCCCGGTCGCTTTCCCACCGGTTGTAATTCCTGTCGAAGTCAAAGGCCAGTCTTATGATGAGATGCATGTGGACGGTGGCACCGGCTCTCAGGTCTTTGTTTACCCGGCGGCGGTGGATTGGAGGCTGGTCACCGAGAAACTTAAAGTGCAGGGCGCACCCAGGGTATATGTGATCCGGAATTCATTTCTTGACCCTGATTACAGCGGCGTGAAACGCGGCATACTCCCAATCGGCATACGCACTATTGATTCATTGATCCGAACACAGGGGATTGGTGATCTGTATCAGATTTATACACTCTGTAAGCGTGATGACAATGAATTTAATCTGGCTTACATTCCATCAATTTTTACCGAAAAACCGAGTGAGGGCTTTGATCCAGCATACATGACCAGGCTGTTTGATCTGGGTTACCAGATGGCCGTGGCCGGTTATCCCTGGCAGAATGTGCCCCCGGGCTTCAGAACTACGGCGTCCCGGTAAATCCGAATCCGGGGACAGACCACGGGGTAATTCCGGGTTCTACGGCATGGCTAATATCTCCGACCGTGCTTATGATCAACTCAAAAGTATTCAGGCTAACTAGTCGGCCCTGAACAAACCCATTAAAGGTCATAAGATATTGATATTATTGACTAATATAATGAATTCAGATGATCTGTTATTACCAGTTTTGGTATAATTAAAGACTAATTTCTTGCATGTAGGATCACATTAATCTTACCGATGTAGGTGGAGGCGGTCGCAATTAATTTAGGTTTTGCGTTCGCTGCTGCAGCACTGATTGTCCCTTTAGACTTGAATGTAGAATTGGTCATTTTTCTATCTCCGTATTAATTTTTGCTATTGCCAAACAGAATATATCAATCATTTTTATGAAAAGATGTAAACTACTTCACAGGCAGTATTTTTGTTTTTATCGAGCTTATAATGGATAAATAATATTGTATCCCAGGACACTTAATATTCTATAACTGTAACAATGTCTGTTATTAAGACTATTGAGGTAATGTCTGACTTTAAATGAAAGCCTGTTCACGCCCTGAGTCATTCAGTCAAGTAAATTCATACGACTAGACTAGACCCACGTTTTTCAAGTGCCTTAAGCTAGGTGGTTTCATTGTATGTTGTTCGTGATTGCCAACACCTGTAAATGATACGAATCCATTTAAATGCCAAAGCACGGACAGCCATATTATGACTAGCGCCTTTGCTACGCTGCTGCTTATAGTAAGCCCCAGCCCAGAATGAACTGACGATCGTTTTTGCTGCCCATTCGATGAATGTCTGTCGTACAAACTTGGAGCACTGCCATCGCCAGTGAACCCAGTACTTTTTACCGCTTCGCTCTGTAACAGGGGCAATGCCACAATATTGCTGAACCTCTGCTGCACTTTTAAAGCGATCTCGATCTTCTCCAAAGGCGGTGAGTAATCTTGGTGTTAAGGCAATACCTGCACCAGGCAGGGAAGCGAACAACGGGTAGTCGGGCAGTTTAGGGATAAGCTGTGCAATGGCTTCATCAAACTGTTTGATGAGTTCAAGGGACGTTTTCAGTTGTCTGGTAAGAGCCAGTGCTTCCAAAGTGAAAGGTTTAATGGCAGGATCGTCCCTTAATGCCGTTGCTTTTTCAATAGCCTGCATATGATATGATTTGTAAAAGAATGTCAAATTGACGCATGGTTTATTTTTTCTCCGGTGCGCAGTAACGGGCTATTGATGCTAGTCAAAGGCAGCGGAAATTAATTTCTGTGTGTACGGTTGCTGCGGGTTTTGGAAGATATTTTCCACCGATCCCGATTCAACAATTTCGCCACCCTTCATGACGATGACTTCATCTGACAGCGCACGCACAACAGCGAGGTCGTGGCTGATAAATATGTAAGTCAAGTTGTGTTTGCTTTGTAGATCACGCAGCAATTCAATGATCTGCTTTTGTATAGTACGATCCAGCGCAGAGGTGGGTTCATCCAGCACCACCAGCTCAGGATCGAGAATCATGCTGCGGGCGATAGCGATACGTTGACGCTGGCCGCCTGAAAATTCGTGCGGATATCGATTTCGCATGATCGGGTCGAGACCGACTTCCTGCAT
>JAHEKD010000296.1 GCA_024638545.1 Gammaproteobacteria bacterium | reverse complement strand
ATGGTAATCGTCAGATTATCGGTGTTCGGCATGACTTTTAGTTGCTTAACTTTTAACCTGTTGGTGATCCTTAGTTGCAAAGACTATAGCTGGAGCGAATTCGGCGGCCAGGCATCATGTCTTCATGAAAATCAAACTATGCCATACTGAAGCAACTATCTACCAAATAGCCCATGACCGCTATTATTAATAACACGGAGCCGTCACTGCCATTCAAACCTGCCGCTAGTATGAGACCAAAAGTCCGACTATGGGCTGATTCAGTGTTTGGCACTGAATCAGCTTAACTCAGTAATCAAGAACGTCTCATGCTATTCCTGACTGCTGGAGAATATCCGGCATCTGTATATGATCGACTGCACAGCGCTTGTCGGGTATGCAGAAATATAACCTTTACTGTATCCTGGCAGAACCTGATGATGAGTGTTGTGATGTGCGGGTTTGCATTCCTTTTTCTTACTGTCTATTATTTGCAAACTGTCGAAGAGTCGAAAGACGAAAGATTCAGCTTTTTTGGCCTGAGGTTAATTCACCCTGCGTATTGAGTTGTGTATAATCCTTGCTCCATAAATGCGTGTTGAGCTGGTTTTTAGGTGAACTCTTTTTTAAAGTATATTGCATGGATTGTTTTCCTGGCGCTGCTGTCCGGCTGTGCAACCAGTTATCTGACCAGTTCACACAGTACAATTGATCATAAAAAGCAGTATGAACAAATTGTGGTCGTCGCTAAATCCAAAAGTCAGGCTACACGTTTCAACTTTGAACAGGAGATTACAGATAAACTTCTTGCAAGGGGCGTCAATGCGGTGACATCTGAGACGCTGGTTCCGCATTCAGCAATTGCAAACAATCCAGACAAAGCTGAACTGGAGTCAATCAGACGCGAGCTTGTCTCAAAAGGCGCGGATGGCGTCATCATTACAACGCTGATTGACAAGGAGAATTATGTAGATGTGATACCGGGCGCTAGAGGTGCTTATCCTTACCACATGCGTGCATACGATCGGTATTGGGGACATTATCCTGTAACCTACTGGGAACCGGATCGGCTCGTCAGCGTAGTGGTCTACTATCTCGAAAGTGCGCTGTACGACATCACGGTTGAGGATGATAATCTGCGCTGGGTCGGTAATTTTAAAGTTAAAGGCCCAGGTGCAGTTGCTAAATGGTCGAAAAAATTTGCCACTGATCTGAGCGAAGCTTTAGTGGATGAGAAAAATGGTCCGATTTCAATTGTTCATTAATTTACCAGTGCCGGTACTGCGTGGCCACCGCCATCCTGGCCTGAACAGACACTTCAACGCTACTCACAGCACCATTTTCAGCAACCCGTCTCTTTAACCTTATTTTTAACGCAAACTGATTTCAATCATTAACATGTTGATTAAACCAAACAGGACGCTCATCATGCACTGTTTTTTACATCTCAAAAATCTTATTCTGCTGGCATTTTTAGCTTTTTTATCGATGCATGCGCAAGCTGACACGGTGACAAATAAGGAATGCCTGCTTAATGCGATTGAATCTGCAACCGATGAGACAACCATCGGCGAACTCAAGGCCGGCTGCCAGACAACAGAAGTTTCCGAACCCAGCCTGGTCGCTGAGCGCCTGGAGCAGGACAAGGCAAACACGCTTGAACCCTTTACCATCATGGCCCACAGGCCGAATTATCTGTTATTTGCCGCCTATAATGACAAGAAAAATTACAGCGCCTCATTCCAGGATGCCTTTGACGAAACCGAAGAACGCCTCGATGACACCGAAGCACAGTTTCAGCTCAGCCTTAAGGTCCCCTTGGCAACCGGTATATTTAACAGAAATATCGATGTCTATGGCGCCTACACGGTGCGATCATTCTGGCAGGTCTACAACGATGATGAGTCGGCGCCGTTTCGTGAAACCAATCATGAACCCGAGGTCTGGCTGCAGACCTATCCAAACTGGTCGTTGTTCGGGTTAAAAAATTCACTGGTTGAGTTTGGCCTCAATCATCAGTCGAATGGTCGCAATGATCCGATATCACGCAGCTGGAACCGGGTGTTTGCAAATTTTGTTTTTGAAAAAGAGAATTTTGCCCTGAGCTTAAAACCCTGGTACCGCATTTCAGAAGATAGCGACGACGACGATAATCCGGATATCACGGATTTTTTGGGGCATTTTGAATTACGCGGGATCTATAAAACATCGAATAACCATACCTTCAGCCTGATGAGCCGCAATAATCTTGAGTCCGGATTTGACGAAGGCGCAGTCGAGGCCGGCTGGAGCTTTCCCCTGGGTAACTGGCCCTACTTAAAAGGCTATGTTCAATATTTCTATGGCTACGGTGAAAGCCTGATCGACTATGACCAGAAGGTCAATCGTATCGGTCTTGGGATCATGCTTTCAGATTACCTCTAGGGATGATTTGAATTACCGGCATCTTGAGCGAAATCAATGAGCAGAAAAAGTTTTGTTTCCGATCTCACAAAGGCAGGACCAGGCAAGCACACCGCTTGCCGGCATGCATTTGTATCCATGCCGGGCGAAAAATTACGAAAACCAGTAAGCGAATGATTCCCTGATGCAATTTACGCTCTCCTTTGTTGGCCAGTTTTCTAAATTAGTCATAATCACATCGCCCATTCTGGTTTTCCTGATCATGCTGATTGTTCTACTTGCGCTTGTCTGTGCTCGAACAGAAAAATGGAAATACTCTGAATCACTATATTGGGCTTTCATTACCGCAACCACCGTAGGCTATGGCGACATCAGGCCTAAAGCAAGGTTAAGCCGAATCCTCGCCGTCATTATCGGCATTACCGGACTAATGTTATTCGGCATCATTATCACCATTGCCGTACACGCCACATCGGCTGCAATCAAACTACATGTTGACAGCGCCGTTTTACCCGTCCTTTCTGCGCTGTAGGTTTTGGCCCTTTCAAATACGGCTCAGATTTGCATTTGAAATTTGAACAGCTTTAATTGAGAGGTGCTAAATAACAGCCTTGACATTCAGAATTGACTGCTGGCTGATTAACGCCTGAATGCATCGTTTAACAATGTTTAACATTTGAAAAAAAGCCGCTGACCTGGCGCTGTATAATGTCCGGATAGAGACTGGAAACCTACTGGTAAACATTACTGGCACACAACATATCAGCCCGCATTTCTCACCGGACTTCGTAGCGAGGCGGTTAAAGGATGCGTCCTGTATGGGTTTTACGACCAAAGGCCGGCATTATGTTATCAGCATATGTGCCGGCACAAGGGCTCGCAGGCATCGTTCACACTGTGTCGAGGACCCTGACCGAGTAAAACGCCCACAGGGCGTGGCAAGGGACCGTCGCAGTAGTAGGGTGGTGAGAAATGCGGGCAAGACCCAAGGATTACGCCAGGAGAATTACATATGTCCTTCAACATCATAGATTCAGTCAAAGATCAGCTTTCTGGTCAGTTATTGGATCAAATCAGCGGTTTACTTGGCGAAGCACCCGATAAAACGGCTACCGCTGTTAGCGGTCTGGTTCCCGCGATTTTATCCGGTCTGGGCAAAATGACCAACCATCAGCACGGTCTAGAATCACTGTTCAACACTGTTCAGGCGCAGGATGAAAGTTTACTGAATAATCCTGGCGATATACTGGGCAGCGATGACAGCGTCTCCTTGATTGAAATGGGAGCAAAACTGCTGGCCGGATTGGTGGGTAGCGGCAGCATGGCCAGACTTATAGATTCTCTGGCTGGATTCAGCGGAATAGCTAAAAATTCCAGTAGCGGACTGGTTGGCATCATTACACCCATCGTGCTGGGCATACTCAAGCGCAAAATATTTGGCGGCCATACCGACGCTGAAATCGGTACATTGGCATCACTTTTTAGCGATCAGATGCAGAACATTGAAAACGCCCTGCCAGAAGCATTGCGTGATCAGCTTGAATCTGAAGGATTTTTTGAAAGCATTTCAGAAAATTTCTCAGAAAGTGCAGAAGTGACCCCGCGGGTGGTGCAAGAGCAAGTTTCCCACTCACCCGGGCGTGGATCCCCGCTGCTGCGAAAATTAGTGCCCCTGATAGTGCTGGCAATCATAGGCTGGCTGGCGCTACATTTTTTCTAGTGAACCCGAAAACGTGCAGCAAAACTCACAAACGCAAATGTAGACGGTAGTTAATTTCGGTGTAAAGATCGGCGAGTATCCACCAGAGTACATACGATCGTTTGAAAAAATTACTGACGTACCCTCTGCGACAGAACAACTGCCCTATCTGGAAAGCATCCTCGACGGGTTTGCCGGCATCGCAGCTGATCCGGGCAGTGTTGATCAAGACGTTAGCCCGCATTTCTCACCGGACTACGTAGCGAGACGGTTAAAGGATGCGGCCTGTATGGGTTTGACGACCAAAGGCCGGCATTATGTTATCAGCATATGTGCCG
>JAHEKD010000295.1 GCA_024638545.1 Gammaproteobacteria bacterium | reverse complement strand
AAGTGTCATGCTGGTCACCCTGCCCGTAGGTCTGTGTACAGGCCTGTCTGGAAAAGTGTCTGTGAATCTGCCTGTCTGAATGTCTGAATGTCTGAATGTCTGAATGTCTGAATGTCTGAATGTCTGAATGTCTGAATGTCTGTTGATGCTTTTACTGCTGTTCCTGTGGTTGCCAAGAGTGTACTGTCCATTCACTGTTGTATCCAGCACATGTCAGGTTGTGTGAGTCGGTTTTTTGATTCATGCTTGGACCAACTACAAAGAACCGGGGAGTGTTGCGTGAATTTTGAAATTAACTTCGATCAGATGACGTACCATCTGGTGCTGTTGTCCGCGGCCTACGTACTGGCGCTTCCGGTAGCCTGGAACCGCGAAAAAGGCGCGAGTCGCAGTGCCGGACTCAGGACGTTTCCGCTCGTTGCCATGGCATCCTGCGGTTATATGCTGGTCGGTATGAGTGTCTTGACAACAACAGGCGCAGAAGCACGAATTATTTACGGAATTATCACAGGTATGGGGTTTATTGGCGGCGGTGCGATTTTGAAGGGGAAAGACGGGGTAACAGGCACAGCCACGGCAGCCAGCCTCTGGAACACCGGTGCAATTGGCGTTGCCGTTGCATTTACACGCTTTGAAATCGCTATCGTGTTGTCCGCGCTGAATTATTTAACGTTGCAGTTCATTCCTATGATCAAAGACGAGGAAAAAGACACCTGAAGCGCGCTTAAGGACGCGGTGCCTTGGGTAGCTGACAATCCTGAATACCAAAAGCAGCCCGCGGCAATAAAACTATTACTGCAAAATGGCGGCATCAACGGTCACAGCGATTAAATGCCGATGCAGATAAGACCGGAAGCTAGCCACACAATTTTTAAAAGTACGAAATCGAGGCCGTGGATCGGGCACTCACCTGCACGGTTGATACGTGTAATGCTGATTTACAAAGCCTTGTTAATTAGCACGCTTTTGTGGCCGGGGTAACTCATCCAGGTATTCAAACCCTTTGATGTCTACAAATTTAGTGACACCTTCTTCCATAATTGCTGCGTGCGCCGCTTCAATAGCAGCTTCGGCACTGACAAACGACTCATACCACTCTGACCTGATCCCACGCTCGTTTTCCACACGCAATGACCAGTCCGACGTCGCATTGAACGTTGCAACAATAAGTAATCGCGTCCCATCGATAGTGACCAGTTTACGCGCTTCCCTGACCCAGAAAAATATTTCGTTATCCATTGACAAGAGTTCCTTTGTTGATATCTCCACTGACTTCCAGTTAACGTCATTGGCATCGGCGGGTCCATGGGCATATCCGGTGAAACCAGCCAATAACTCTTCTTTCCCAACGAAATGAAAAGACTCCGGCACCTGGACAGAACGGAACAAGAGAAAAGCGAACTCTTGCTCCAAGCCACAAGAAAAATCACGATCCGGCGAAGCTGACGAGTTGTTTTGCATCCGATTCAACCCCCCCATAAAGCGCTCTCAAGCTTTGCCGGCTCGACTTCGCCACAACTGTCACCGCTGAATCACCGCATGATTTTGCAGCATTGCAACCGAAACTATAGATTTTTCATTCAGGGACCTGGAAATTGCGAATGACAATCCCACTGCAGCAGGGCAGCAAACCGACATTCTTGCCAATGCATCCAATGCAAAGGTCTTGATATGCCAAGTCTTATCAAGATATTCTCACCTCATGTTTAGAATAAAAATCAATTCAAAAGGAGTTAAAGACAACGGGAGAGATTTACAGGGTCTGGCCCGTGAGTTACATCAAAGCATCTCCAGTCTTATTGCCAAACCTGCACGTGAAAATGCACGAAAGAAATGCTTGCGTCCGATGGATATTGAACACGGGGATAATTTGTTCACAAGAAACGAAAAATCGGACAAGCATTTTGCCAGTTGAAGTAATACAGTTTCTTTCTTTTGATAGGGTTCTTGCCATCGATGCTCACGTAATTGAGAAGGTTGATGGCGCTGTGGGGGTTTAAGCCATGCGTGTGTTTGCGTCAAACAACCATGGCTTACATACCGCACTGGAACTCAGCCGTGGAAAATTACAACTCTCTGCAGAAAGCCCTCGGCGCGCCGAAATTATTGCTAACACCTTGCTCAACGCTGGTCATGATTTTCATACACCCGGTGATTTAGATGTTGCACTGGTATGTAAAATACATACGCCGGAATATATTAATTTTTTATCGAGCGCCTGGACCCGATGGCAGAAAAAATATGGCGACGATACACCCGCCATGGCTTTCGCGTGGCCCAGCCGTAACTTGGCACCAAAGCGCCCTGACGATCTGGTCGGCCAGATCGGCTATCACAGTTTTGCCGCAGATTGCTCGATAGTGGCCGACACCTGGCAGGCAGCCATCGAAGCTGCCGCCACGGCACAGTCGGCGGCCGACCATGTGATAAGCGGCGCGACCACCGCCTACGCCTTGAGCCGCCCCCCTGGACATCACGCGACTTCCGATCAGTTTGGCGGCTACTGCTTTTTAAACAATAGTGCTATCGCTGCCCAACGATTACTCGATAGTGGCATTGATCGTGTCGCGATCATTGACATCGACTACCATCACGGTAATGGTACGCAAGCCATTTTTTATGACCGCAGCGACGTATTCACCGTTTCAATTCACGCAAATCCCATGGATGAGTTTCCCTGGTTCGCAGGACACGCCTGCGAGCGAGGACAGGCAGAAGGCGAAGGTTGGAATCTCAACCTGCCCCTCAATGTTGGCACCGACTATGCTGCCTGGCTAAACGCCGTCAACACGTCATTAGAACAAATTGCGTCACGCTCGGCGCAAGCGCTGATCGTTGCGTTTGGGGCTGATACGTTTGTAGACGATCCGTTAGGCACGTTTACTATCAGAACCAGCGACTACACCAAAATCGCACAACGCATCGCAAGCCTAAAGCTGCCGACCGTCATCGTTCAGGAAGGCGGTTATGCCGTCGAAGCCATTGGCGAAAATGTGGCTGCTTTTTTGGAGGCATTTGAATAACAGCGATTAATCAATTGATGTCATGCGGATTGAAATCAGTTTGCATTTGCATTACTGAATCAATTTTTGATCGCATTACCACCAGGCACAATATACAGTTCACAGATGACTGTTTTGTCTTTTCGCGCCGGCAGCAACACGGTGTTGGTTACCCGACCACGCAGGTTTCTTAATGCGGTATAAACGATTATTTTTTCGTGGGGACTGCTGATTGAACCCGGATCTGGCACCAGGATCGCATAAAAGGCGTTACCATCGTACCCCATGGACAATGTGCAACTGCCGATATGCTAAGGAACGCAAGCGCACTGCAATACAGCCATTCAAGGTGTATCAAACCGACCGAATTTTGAGTGTTACGCAGACTGTGAGGTGATCATGAATCCTGAAGACCACTATCGACGCCTGGAAAGTATGTATGCAGCTGCTCCGATTAACGAGTTTTTTCTTCCAAAGTTAAAGGTATCCAAAGGCAGTGCCATCATCGAAATAGAACTGGCCGAGAAATTTTTTCACGCCGGTGGCGGCGTCCATGGCGCAGTCTATTTTAAAATGCTCGACGATGCTGCTTTTTTTGCCGCTAATTCGTTAGAGACTGAAGTTTTTGTACTCACCACATCCTTTACCACGTACATAACTCGCCCGGTGTCTGGTGGAAACATGAAAGCGATCGGCAAGGTTGTCAACGAGAACCGTACGCAATTTATTGCTGAATCGATCGTGTATAACTCCGATGAAAAAGAAATTGGCAGAGGCAACGGCGTCTTTGTACGCGGCAAGAGGTTGCTGTCTGAGACCAGCGGCTACGGAGAAAACTTGTAGACAGGATCTGTCTGAAGATTCACGCTCAAACCAGCACTGTTATCAGGATTCAACGCTGACGTCCGGTCAGTTGTGGCCGATCGCTTCGCGAGCTGGCCGGTTCTCTTACCTGATCAACACACCGTTCATAAAAAAGCCAGCCCGCTGGCCGGTTCTCTTTACGGATGGCGTACCCAAGGGGATTGGCCGTTAACCCCAGAATCATTATCCAATACGGACCAAGCGTCATCTGACATCAGAAAAGTAAAGCCGCATTTGCCGCCTTTTGGAGCTTCTACATCTAACTATTTGGCTGGTAAATCCCGCTTAAATTCGCTGTAGAAGCTAACCACTTCTTTCTTGCTAATAATTTTTTCTTTTACCACCCAAGCATCTAGTTCAGCCCATTCAATTTCCTTCTCCTGATGCTGCGCTACCAAGATCGCCTGATCAAGAGACTGCGGTTCATTCCATACCGCCGCTGCGATCAAGCGATCCATTACAGATTGCGTCGGTGTAATTATCCGGAGATTTCCGAGGTTTGTCTTTAACAATCTGCATTGCGAATGGTCAATGTAGGTCCCTCCAAAACTTAACGGTGCAGGAGGAAA
>JAHEKD010000294.1 GCA_024638545.1 Gammaproteobacteria bacterium | reverse complement strand
TGGCCTGATCAGCATCCATAATAAATTTTTCGTAGCCCATGGCTAAACCGCCCTCAAGCCAGCCTGCTGTGTGCAGCATGAAGTTAACGCCTGCCATGGCGGCAGTTTGAAGCGTATTGGCAGATTCGTATGCCGCTTGCGCATCGGAAATTTTTGAAGCGTTCAGGCCGCCACCACTTCGAAATGGAACACCTAGCCGTCTGGCTAACGAGGCGCAGACGTTAAGCACCAGCGAGGGCTCGGGCGTGCCAAAAGTTGGAGCGCCGGACTGCATTGAGATAGAGCTTGCAAAGGTACCGAAGACAACCGGTGCGCCGGCTCTCACGAGTTGGGTAAAGGCGATACCGGCCATGGCTTCAGCCAGAATCTGCGCACATGTCCCAACCACAGTTACCGGTGACATGGCGCCTGCAAGGATAAAC
The DNA here is from genome assembly GCA_024638545.1 of Gammaproteobacteria bacterium. Classification (GTDB taxonomy): domain Bacteria; phylum Pseudomonadota; class Gammaproteobacteria; order Arenicellales; family JAHEKD01; genus JAHEKD01. The sequence goes on along the minus strand of JAHEKD010000294.1, from coordinate 4,034 downwards.
GGCGATATTACTGTAGCCTGGTTATTCTGCGCATAAACCCTGGCTGCCCCTAACATGGTGTCATCGAACGTCATTGGAGAGTTTGCATTTATCAGGCTGATAACCACACAGTTCTGGTCAACAAATTCCTCGCCAAAGACAATCCTGGCCATATCAACCGTATCCTGGGCACGCTCAGCTGCGGTGACAGAACCCATGAAGGGCTTGTCGCTGTATTTAATATGGCTATAGATCATGTCATAGTGGCGTTTGTTTACCGGCAAGTCAACCGGTTCGCAAACTGTACCGCCGGAGTGGTGCAGGCCACTGGACATATAAGCCAGTTTTACAAAATTCCTGAAATCCTCTATGGTGGCGTAGCGCCGGCCCTCCTCAAGGTTACGGATAAAGGGCGGACCGTATGCGGGCACCAAAACAGTGTGATTACCACCAATAATCACTGATCTTTGAGGGTTGCGCGCGTATTGAGTAAACTGCTTGGGCGCACTCGCCTGAATAATCTCCCTGCACATGCCGCGCGGGAAACGAACCCTTTCACCCTCTATATTAGCGCCGGCATCAGCCATGAGCTTGAGTGCGGCAGGATCATCACGAAATTCAATACCGATCTCTTCCATTATTGTTTCAGCATTGTTTTCTATGATCGCCAGCGTCTCTTCACTGGCGATTTCAAAAACCGGAATATTTCTTTTGATGTAGGGTATAGAAGCGGTTTTAGCGCCGCTTCTTGCCGCACGTCTCGCCTCGCGGCCTCCGCCGCTTCTGGATCGTCTGGAGCTCATCTGATTATTTCCCTGTATGTAGATAAGATAAATTGGCTACTTTATGTCCATCTTAGCCATTTTCGAATAATAGCACGCGACAGCATTCTAGTTATCTGCGCCATTGTATTTTAAGAGAAAATTTCAATCATTCATTTAGTATATATTAGCGAGTAATTTGATTTTTTTAAGGATATACAAGTGCTTAGTATAGCGATTATAATTCGGCACTCTGGAAAATGTAGTCACGTTAACAAAGAGGTTTTTTAATAATGAAAGTGTTGGTTCCGGTAAAACGGGTGATTGATTACAATGTTCAGGTCAGGGTTAAATCTGACCAAAGCGGCGTTGAGCTCACCAATGTCAAAATGGCTATGAATCCATTTTGTGAGATCGCTGTCGAGCAGGCAATCCGAATGAAAGAAGCAGGCCAGGCTGAGGAAATCATCGTCGTCAGTGCCGGTCCCCAAAAAGCCCAGGAAACATTACGGACCGCGCTGGCCATGGGTGCTGATCGAGGTGTTCATATCGAATCCGATACAGATCTGGAACCGCTGGCGGTTGCAAAGTTGCTGCAAAAAGTGGTTGAAAAAGAAGGTGCCGGTATCGTTGTGATGGGAAAACAGGCCATAGATGGTGATAACAATCAGACAGGCCAGATGCTGTCGGCACTTCTGGGCTGGTCTCAGGGCACCTTTATTTCTGCAATTGAACTCAATGGTGATACGGTAAAGGTGACGCGTGAAGTTGACGGCGGCCTGGAAAAAGTTGAACTGAGAATGCCGGCCGTTGTAACCGTTGATCTTCGATTGAACGAACCTCGTTATGCGTCCTTGCCCAATATCATGAAGGCCAAGAAAAAACCCATTGATGTCATGTCGATTGAAGAGCTGGGTGTTGATGTTTCACCGCGTGTTCAGGTTATCAAAGTCGAGGAACCGGAAAAACGCAAAGCCGGTGAGATTGTTGGCAGTGTGGCCGAGCTGGTGGACAAACTGAAAAATGAAGCAAAGGTGATTTGAAGATGAGCGTATTGGTATTAGCGGAACACGACAATCAGTCATTGGCTGCAGCAACACTTAACACGGTTGCAGCCGCATTAGAGATTGATTCAGATATTCATCTGTTCGTTGTCGGCAGTAACTGTTCAGATGTTGCCCAGGCTGCCGCTCAGATTGCAGGCGTTTCAAAAGTGATTCATACCGATTCTGCAGAATATGCAAAAGATCTTGCAGAAAATTATGGTCCACTGATTAAAGACATTGCCTCTAACTACACTCATGTTCTGGCGCCGGCGACAACATTCGGCAAAAACGTCATGCCAAGGGCCGCTGCATTGCTTGATGTACAGCAAATTTCAGAAATTACAGAAATTGTCGATGCCGAGACTTTCGTGCGTCCGATCTATGCAGGTAATGCTATGGCGACAGTGAAGTCCAGCGATCCAGTCAAATTTGTCACTGTTCGCGGTACCGCTTTTGAAGCAGTGGCTGCAACTGGCGGTAGTGCGACAATAGAAACGCATGAATTTTCCAGTGACGCCGGACTCTCAAGCTATATCGGCAGTGATTTGACCCAATCGGATCGACCTGAATTAACCACAGCAAAAATTGTCATATCAGGTGGCCGCGGTATGCAAAACGGTGAAAACTTCGCCATGCTGGAGAGTATTGCGGATAAGTTAAATGCGGCCGTCGGCGCATCACGCGCTGCCGTCGATGCGGGCTTCGTACCCAATGACTACCAGGTCGGACAAACCGGAAAAGTGGTTGCCCCGGACCTGTATATCGCGGTCGGAATATCAGGTGCGATACAGCATCTTGCCGGCATGAAGGACTCCAAGGTCATCGTCGCGATTAACAAGGATGAAGAGGCGCCAATATTTCAGGTTGCGGATTACGGCCTGGTGGCCGATCTGTTTGATGCTGTGCCTGAACTGGATGCAGCTTTGGGTTAGGCTTGAACACTCGACTCTTAAAGCTAATTCCGGGGACAGACCACGTTTAATCTTCCGGAGTTCCGGGAGTTTAAACGTGGTCTGTCCCCATTTACATTTACCATTTAGTACAAGTTGTTTTGCAGGCTATTGAATTGCCTGCTGGGTGGTTTATACTTCTTTGCTGTTAAATCAGAATACTGCCATGGCCAGAAAATTTCCAGAAAATGCAAATGTCGTTATCATCGGACTCGGTGGAATTGTCGGCGCGTCGGTCGCTCACCATCTTGTTGAGAAGGGTTGGGATAATATTGTCGGTATAGACAAGTCCTCAGTTCCAACTGATATTGGCTCCACATCGCATGCGTCAGATTTTTGTTATCTGACTGCCTACGATAACATGACCTGCTTTACCACCCGCTACAGTGTTGAATTTTTTGATAAGCTGGGTCGATACTGCCGTGTCGGTGGTTTGGAAGTTGCGCGACATGATGATCATGACCGTATGGCGGAACTCAAGCGCAAGGTAAGTGCTGGCAGAGCATTTGGAACAAATGTAAAAATGATCAGCGCCAGTGAGGCCAAAGCGCTGTTCCCGTTACTGGAAGAAGACATGATCCAGGGTGCGATGTGGGACCCGGACGCCGGTCTGGTTAAACCGCGTTCACAGACAGTTTCCGGTGAACTGGTTGATCGGGCTGAGGCGACCGGTAATCTTAAGGTGTTTGCCAACACATCGGCGACAGGACTGGATATCGAAAACGGACGCATTAAAGGAGTTGAAACCACACGCGGTTACATTGCAGCCACTCACGTGGTGGTCTGTGCCGGGTTGTGGGGACGATTGATTGCTCAAATGGCCGGCGAGGATTTGCCTATTATGCCGGTTGATCATCCGCTTACATTTTTTGGTCCATTCAAGGAATTTGAGGGTACCGGCAAGGATATTGGATATCCGTTGCTGCGCGATCAGGGTAATTCGGCTTATCTTCGGGATACCGGCGATCCGACAACACCTGAAGGCGGTCAGATTGAGTGGGGCTATTACGAGGAAAAAGACCCGCGATTGCTGCACCCCAAAGATCTGCTTGAGAAAGGGGAATCTCACTGGTCACCGTCACAACGTGACCTGGAGATTGAACAGATTATGGAGCCGCTTGAGCGTGCAATGGAGTTAACGCCTATTCTGGGTGAGCTCGGCTGGGATGAAAAACGCTCATTCAACGGTCTTTTGCAGGTCACCGCAGACGGTGGGCCCTCGATTGGTGAATCGCCGGATACTCGCGGCCTGTGGTATGCCGAGGCGGTTTGGGTGAAGGACGGACCGGGTATCGGTA
>JAHEKD010000293.1:1185-4460 GCA_024638545.1 Gammaproteobacteria bacterium | reverse complement strand
AAATTGTAGTGCTCGGCGGTCCGGCAATGCTGATTGGACTCGGCGGTGGAGCCGCTTCAAGCGTTGCCAGCGGTCAAAGTGATGAAAAGCTTGATTTTGCATCAGTACAGCGTGGCAATCGCGAAATGCAGCGGCGATGTCAGGAAGTGATTGATAATTGCTGGGCGATGGGAGACAGGAATCCAATTGTCTCAATCCATGACGTCGGTGCCGGCGGATTATCCAATGCTGTACCCGAAATCGTTCATGATGCAGAACTGGGCGGTAGAATTGAGTTGCGCCGTGTACTCAATGACGAGATTGGCATGTCACCAATGGAAATCTGGTGTAATGAATCACAGGAACGATACGTCGTTGCAGTTCACCCCGGCCAGTTGCAGGAATTTGAGCGGATTTGTAAACGAGAGCGCTGCCTGTATTGTGTTATAGGTGAGGCTACCGACGAACAGCGGCTTAAACTCACCGATGAACTGCTGAATAATCCTGCTGGCGATCCAATCGATTTACAGATGGACGTTTTGTTTGCCAATACGCCCAGGATGCATCGCGATGTAAAAAGTGTGCAGCCTGAATCCCGGCAATTTTGCCTTAATGAGATCGAAATTAACGATGCAATAAGGCGACTATTAAACCTGCCAACGATAGCGGATAAAACATTTTTAGTCACTATCGGTGATCGCAGCGTCACCGGTATGATTTCACGTGACCAGATGGTCGGACCTTGGCAAGTGCCTGTTTCCGATGTTGCCGTCACGACCACCAGTTATGACGGTTATTTTGGCGAGGCCATGGCAATGGGTGAGCGCACGCCAATCGCAGTCCTCAATCCGGCTGCCAGTGGGAAAATCGCTGTTGGTGAAGCCATCACGAATATTGCTGCAGCGAATATTGAATCGATCAGCGACATTAAGCTCTCAGCAAACTGGATGGCAGCTGCAGGATTTGAAGGTCAGGACGCAGCTTTGTATGAGACTGTTAAGGCCGTCGGTATTGAGCTATGCCCGCAGCTGGGTATATCAATTCCGGTGGGCAAGGATTCAATGTCGATGCGAACTGTATGGCAGCAAAATGGGCAGCGGCATACAGTTGCCTCGCCTGTGTCACTAATTGTAACTGGTTTTGCACCGGTAAAGGACGTACGCAAAACATTAACACCAGTATTGAGTGACGTAGAGGATGATCAATTAGTACTGATAGATCTGGGCGAGGGATTTAATCGAATGGGCGGCAGCTGTTTGGCACAGGTTTATAACGCCAGCGGCGGTGTAACGCCTGATGTAAATGAGGCTTCACTTTTAAAGCGCTTCTTCGACATGATTCAGCAATTGAACATGCAGGGAATGATTCTTGCTTATCATGACCGATCCGATGGCGGACTCTTTGTCACACTGGCAGAAATGGCCTTTGCATCTCGGTGCGGTCTGGAAATTACGCTGCCGGGATTTGAAGCTGACGCAAGGCAGGTCCTCTTCAATGAAGAATTAGGTGCGGTAATTCAGGTCAACAACAGGGAGAGGGCTACCCTGGAAAAATGGTTCAGGCAATACCGACTGGACCATTGCTCATACTTTATTGGTCAAAGCAATAAATCCGGCGACATCCGTGTTACCTACAACAATGAGCATATTATTGACGCCAGGCGCAGTGATCTGCATCGACAGTGGTCACAGACAACCTGGAGAATGCAGTCCCTGCGTGATCATCCTGACTGTGCCATGCAGGAGTATGACCGTATCCTGGATGAATCTGACCCGGGTTTATACAGCAACTTAAGCTACGACGTCAGACAGGATATTGCTGCACCGTATATAAATCTGTCCACCAAACCCAGGATTGCCGTTTTGCGTGAGCAGGGTGTCAATAGCCACACTGAAATGGCGGCCGCATTTGATCGAGCCGGGTTTTCATCAGTAGATGTGCATATGAGCGATTTGCTTGAGTCAAGACAAACCTTAAGCTCTTTTATTGGCCTGGTTGCGTGCGGCGGGTTTTCATTCGGCGATGTCCTGGGTGCAGGTCAGGGCTGGGCCAAATCAATTTTGTTCAATAATAAATTAAAAGATGAATTTTCGGCGTTTTTTCAGCAAGCGGAGAGCTTCAGCCTGGGTGTGTGCAATGGTTGCCAGATGATGTCGGCGATTAAATCCATGATCCCGGGTGCCGGGCACTGGCCGGAATTCATACGCAACTACTCCGAACAATATGAAGCCCGGCAGGTCATGGTCAGAATTGAGCAAAGTCCCTCCCTATTCTTTGACCAGATGGGCGGCAGTGAACTGCCGGTGGTCGTTGCGCATGGTGAAGGCCAGGCTGCTTTTAAGTCTGACAAGGACCGGCAGGAGGCTAAGAAATCAAATTTAATCGCAGCCCGATTTATAGATAATCACGGCCAGGTCACGCAGCGCTATCCTTATAATCCAAATGGATCAGTCAGCGGTATTACCGCAATGACCAGCAGCGACGGGCGCTCGACGATTTTAATGCCGCATCCTGAGAGGGTGTTCAGGACGGTTACAAATTCCTGGCGCTGCGAGCAGTGGGGAGAGGACAGCCCGTGGATGCGCATGTTCAGGAATGCACGCTGCTGGGTAAACTAGCCTGTATGCTGCGCCCTGTTGCCCACTCATTCCAGCGGTTATTCGTGCGCTACAGCAGTTCAAGCCGCATTTCTAGCCCGCATTTCTCACCGGACTTGGTAGCGAGACGGTTAAAGGATGCGGCCTGTATGGGTTTGACGACCAAAGGCCGGCATTATGTTATCAGCATATGTGCCGGCACAAAGGCCCGCAGGCATCGTTGACACTATGTCGAGGACCCTGACCGAGTACAATGCCCACAGGGCGTGGCAAGGGACCGTCGCAGTAGTAGGGTGGTGAGAAATGCGGGTTAGTACCGATACGCTGATCTGGATAGTCTGCTGAAAACCAGCTTCTCGACAAATATTCAGGGTGCGCTTTGGATCGTCGCTTCCTGCCTGGGCGCCACCATCATGAGTCTGGGTCTTAAAAGTCTGGCCGGCGAGATCCATTCCACTCAGATCGTGTTAATTCGCTGCCTGATTGGACTGATACTAATTTTCCCGCTGCTGGCAAAAGAGGGTTTTGAGACACTGAAAACCAGGCAACTGAAACTGCATTTATTTCGCGGGGTTTGTGCTGCTGTGGCTATTAATCTGGGATTTTACAGTTTGACTGTTTTACCGCTTTCAACAGCAACAGTGCTGTTTTTTGCAGCACCTCTGTTCGTTACTTTATTTGCGATTCCATTGTTACATG
>JAHEKD010000293.1:0-1175 GCA_024638545.1 Gammaproteobacteria bacterium | reverse complement strand
GAGAAGGTGGGTTGGCGCAGGCTGCTGGCAACGCTAGCGGGATTTATCGGAACAATAATCGTCATCAAACCGGCCATGACTGGTTTTGATATAAAACTGTTATTACCGGTTTTGAGTTCGCTGTTTTTCGCGATATCACTCATTCTTAACAAGCAATTGTCGAAAACGGATTCGCCGGCTGTCATGATGTTTTATATTTTCTTAATAGTGACATTTTTAAGTGCGCCGCTGGCTATATCCAACTGGACGGCACCAACAGCTATGCAGTGGCAGATATTGGTGCTGGTGGTATCGCTGTTTGCCACCTCGAGAACATATTTTGACATCAAGGCATATTCAATCGGTGAGGCAAGTTTTATTGCACCATTCCAATATTTGCGAATAATATTTGTTGGTGTCGCTGCTTACATTGTTTTCGAGGAGGTATTTGAAGTGAATGTGTTAATCGGTGCTTTAGTCATCATTTCAAGTACATTCTATATTGCTCAACGCGAGTACAGTTTAAAAAGAAGGCTCAGTCGAACAGCTGAGCCTTATGGATAGGAAATCTATCTGGATAGGAGATCTATCCCGTGAGGGCTGAATAAAAATATGCTATTATTTATAGACATTAGCCGGCTGAAATTTTAAGCAAAAAAATAATCATATTTCAGAGCAATACCACTGTTTTTTTTAACTTAAGTTTGAGCATTCCTGACCGTTCACCAGTCAAATGTTTTTATTGGAGGAGACCATGTCGAAACAACAAAGCCGCAATATCACCAAACTCTTTATTTGCACAGCCTTATATATTGCTACAGTTAGTGCAACCGTCAGTGCCGGTCCAACTGCCTGGAAACAGGTCAAGAACAATAATGAAATTATCGAAAAGCAAAAAGGCGGTCTGCTCGACCCGTCTGCACCAGGCGAATTAACCATTGATTTCTATGGTCATGCAGCCTTTAAGATGACCTCCCCGGCGGGCCTGACACTATTATTCGATCCCTGGAGAAACGACCCGTCCGGTGCCTGGGGGATGTGGTTCCCTGAGGAATTTCCGGAAATAGAGGTTGATGCCATTCTTTCAACCCATGCCCATTTTGATCATGATGCAACCGAACGCCCGAATGGACAAATGATACTCGATAGGATGACAGGAGAATATCAGTTCAGTGATGTCAAAGTGACCGGTCTGG
>JAHEKD010000292.1:3825-4472 GCA_024638545.1 Gammaproteobacteria bacterium | reverse complement strand
CTGGTTGATAATGCTGGTTTTGATTCTGCCGCCGAAAAAGCAGGATTTGAATTTGACCAGATTATCGAAACGGTTCTGGCGCCGAAAGATCAGCCATCCAGGTACTTTCTTTATATTCCTGCGCTTATGCTTCTGGCCCTGATTGTCATGCTGCAGCGCCGAAGAAAATCGTCTGAAGTAGCTGCTTCACCGGAATAATTTATTTTCAAGTGCTTGTGTAAACGAGGCATCATTAAGCAGGCCAGCCAATCGACTGGCCTGCTCTGTATTGTGATCAAACTGTGCAAAATTTGTTAAAATCACGTTTGAGAAATTTATGGCCGAATACGATGCTAGAAAAGTTGATTAATATAAAAACGCTGGTGAGTCTGGTGATTGCCTGCAGCTTAATGAGTTGCGCAAGCTATCAATCAACAAGACAATTTCCGGAGAATCTGGTTCTCGTTTTAAATCAAAATATCTCCGTTGAAACAGCGCGTGCGCGAGTATTTCTGCAAAATGGCAAATTGACCCGTACCGGTCAGCTGAAAACTTATGAACCCAGCTGTGATTTTGAGGTTATTGAAGTCAGTCAACCGGGCACTGAACAGATCATTCATGCAGACACATTCAGGGTGACCAGAATCTTTTATGCCCCACCGGACTAT
>JAHEKD010000292.1:0-3769 GCA_024638545.1 Gammaproteobacteria bacterium | reverse complement strand
CCTCGAATATCCCAATACAACCTTTTTGACGGAATTTTCCCTGCGCTCAGAAAAGCAGCCCGATGTGTTGAGGCTGAACTGTAAAATCTGGTCTATTGATCCCTTTCAAAGGTACCTGTCTCCTGCGCAAATCGATCAGACACTGGGTACAATTGCAACTTTTATATCTGAATAAAACCATGGGCCAGAATCAATCGGAATTTCATCAGCTGTGGCCGGTGCCAATTTTGATCAGCAAGTTAAATCAGCCGCAAACGCTTAATGATGATTTATTAGCGCTGTTTTACAAGCATAAACGCCAGTACCAGAAATCGCCGGCTAAAAGCTACGCGAGTGATGATGATTTGATTAAAGTATATCAAGAAAACCGAGCGATCAAGCAGCTTACCAAGTTCATTATGGACGGCGTGTTTGAAATCTCTGCGAAAGTTAATGGTGAACACTGGCAGCGAATGTCGCTGGCGGACATTAAAGTCAACGTTACCGGCCTGTGGTTTCAAATTACAAACGACTATATTTTTCATGAAGTTCACGTGCACGGAAACTGCTCCTGGTCCGGCGTTTATTACGTGCAGTCGGGTGACGCAGTTGATCAGCAAAAAAGCGCTAAACTTGGTTTTAAAAACGGCATTACCCGTTTTTACGGACCGCACATGGAGCACATGGCGGGATGTCACCTTGACCTGGGTAATGTTTACCTGACGCATGACAAATTTGACTCGGTGCCGGAAGATGGAAAACTGGTGATCTTTCCCTCCTATTTAAAGCACATGCCGTTTCCATACGTCGGTGAAAAAGACCGGGTAATTGTTTCTTTTCATGCCGGAGTCAGTGCTGACAAGAAGATGAAAATGAATTATTCATTTGCTTAATGAGGGTCGGTATTCGTTCTGCTGAAAAACAATTGCTCATATTCCGTAATGATCAAACAGGGTGTCTGCTGTTGTGTAAGCAATCGCGGTGTCGAGATACCAGTTTCAATGCACTCAATAATCTTTGCTGAGCGTAAATTAATGAATGTCATGAGTTCCTGAAATCTATGCAAAAACAAAAAATAGCCAAAGCAAAAAAGCTAAACCAGCAGGCAAAGCAGGCGATCAACCTGGGTGATTTTCCAACGGCGGAAAATTTTTTAATTACCCTGCTGAAACTTTTCCCCAGGCATTCAGAAACCCTCAACAATCTTGCATTTTGCCTGATTCAACAGCAAAAATCGCCGGATAAGATTGAAAAATTACTCAAACGCGCCATTAATCTGAAAAAGAATTACAAACAGGCCTACATCAATTTAATTCTGTTTTACAAGGATACGGATCAACCTGTAAACGCATTGAAAATATATCGATCATTATCCAGGCACTGTCCGTTGGATAGGCGGCTCAATCTGGACCAGGCGCGCATACTGCAGGATATAGGTCAGTTCTGGGAGTCTTACGAGCTTTTAAAGCAGCTTATAGCCGAATATCCTGATTACATGGAAGCGCATTTTTACTTTGCAAATGTCGCCTTGAGGTTAGGCGATAATGAAAATGCCAAAATCCATTTTCAAACCGTTCTTGATCATGAGTTTAACGTCGTCGCCCTGAACAACCTGGCGATGTGCTTTTTATCCATGCGTCACAAGGACAGAGCAGAGCAGATGCTGCGCGAATCAATCAGCAAGGTGCCTCAGTACGCTGAAGCCTACCGCAATTTGAGCATGTTGAAAAAATTCAACTCAATTGATGACCCGGATATCAGGCTGTTTGAATCCATGGCAGAAAACCTCGAAATTGTCGAATCACAAAAAGTACACCTCTATTTTGCGCTGGGTAAAGCCTATGATGATTGCGCCGAGTATGAAAAAGCATTTAATTACTATGCTTTGGGCAACATAACGCAGCGAAAATTCTATGATTATTCAATTAACGATCCTGTAGAAAAATTCGAGTCATTAAAAAAGGCGTTTCAAACTGAAAAGGGTTACGTTCCAATTGCCGATGAATTTAATGATGATTACCCGGTGCCGATATTTATCGTTGGCATGCCCCGGTCCGGCACATCCTTGCTGGAGCAAATACTTTCATCGGTGAGTAGCGTTAACGCATTGGGTGAATTAACGCTGGTCGAAAACCAGATGATCGAAAAATCGATAGATTCAGATTTTTTCTATCCGCGCGACTTTCATCAGTTAACTCGAGCGGATTTGAAGGAGTTTCGCGACCTGTTTTTTGAATATGTCAAACGCATTGAAGATTTTCAGGGAAATGAAAGTGCTTACAAAACGGAATATATTATCGACAAGCAGCCTTTTAATTTCTGGCACGTTGGATTGATCTTGCAAATCTTCCCCGAGGCCAAAATTATTCACAGCATGCGAAATGCGCTCGATACCTGCCTGTCTAACTATTTTCAGTATTTTCACGGTAACCTGGGTTATGTCTATGACTTAAATGAAATAGGGCAGTATTATCAACTTCAGCAGCAGATGATGGACTTCTGGAAGTCCTGCTATTCGAATTCGATTTTTACTGTTGACTATCAGCGACTGGTTGATGAGCCTGAGAAAAACCTGGTGAATTTGTTTGAATTCCTGAATATTGAATGGTCGCAGGACTATTTAAAGTTTTACGAATCCAAAAGGCCGGTCAGAACATTAAGTGTGGAGCAGGTCAGAAGCCCGATATACAAAGGCTCGGTTGAACGCTGGAAAAACTACGAGCCGTGGATAGGCGATCTCATCAGGCAGTTTGATTAGCTTTCCGATTTCCTGTAAATATAGTAGCTGTCCTTACGCGCATTGCCAGGCAACTCGAGTGATTCACAGCCCTGTAACTGAAGCGGCAAATCGCTCAATACAATGGCGTTTTCTCTCAGGTAGGGTGGAATAAGCTGACTGAGTAAGGCGGCTTTTTGTCGATTGCTGACTTTGTCAAATGAACCTATGTCCGAATTGATTAATGCCGTTCGGTTTTTGAAGCGATCTGCGTGGGAAACCAGGGTAGAAAAAATATCGCCTAAAATGATGTCGCAATCAGGCGGCGTGCACTCTTCGTAGCTATGAACGTCTCGTTCAAAGACGATAATCTGACGCTGTGGTAAATGCTGCCGGATGTACTGATAGGTGCGACCGAGCCCGAGGCCGATTTCAAGTATGACGCCGGGGGTTTGCTGGATTTGCTCAAACGCCCAGTCGAGACTCACTATTTGTGCCTGTAAACGGTAAAATGTTTTTTCTAATCGGGTAATGGCAGCCATTTATAGGGGGACAGATCTAGCTATAAAAAGTTTTCGCATAAAAAAAGGCGACTTGAAAAGTCGCCTTTTTCCAGTTTTTATTATTGTACTCAGTACTATTAACCTACAAGGTAGAGTGTTTACGCAAACCTAGAAGTCGTGGCGTACACCAACAACCTGGCGGTTAACGTTTGCATCCTCGCCATCAGAATCCGCGACCTCAAATTCGAAGTAGATACGCGTGCGGCTGCTAAGGTAGTAAGCACCACCCACGGTAAAGATATCCCGATCATCTCCGGAGAGTTCATCACCATAATCTATACCATCATACGAAAAGAAGTAGCCAAGGTCACCTGAACGACCGGTGTAACCAATATGGTAGGAGTCGACATCACGATCTGCGAAGTCGATCGTAACACCACTGTCAATATCAACAAGATCGCCAACCTCATCTGATGCGCCCATCCAGCCCAGGTAAATCATGCCGTTTTCGCCGACGTTGAAATCAACAAAGAAGGCTGCGACGTCATTGTTCAGGTCTGAACTATTACCA
>JAHEKD010000291.1 GCA_024638545.1 Gammaproteobacteria bacterium | reverse complement strand
AACTAAAAAAGAGCAAGAAGCGTGCCTATTTCGAAAGGGGATTAAATATCAATAGCTTATGGCTGCACTTAATTTGGCGCAGGAATTGCTGTCTACATTCAGCGAAGAACTTGATGAGGTGTCACTGATGCCGGCAAAAAAAGGTGGCATGTTTGAAATCAGGCATAATCAAGATACTGTCTGGTCAAGGGAAAAACAAAAACGCTTCCCTGAAATTTCTGAATTAAAACAGCTGATTCGCGATCAGGTTGCGCCTGAAAGATCATTAGGGCATGTGGATAAAAGTCACGGGGTTATTGACTGATCATCAGGCCAAATTCGCCTAAAGAACATCTATTGGAATCTTGATGTAGCGCACGCCATTCTTTTCCTGAGGCGGCAGTGCGCCCGCTCGCATGTTGACCTGTACCGATGGAATCATCAAAAATGGTAAATCAAGGGTTGCATCACGCTCTTGCCGCATTTTTATAAATTCGTCCTTGGTTTTATTCGCACCAACGTGAATATTCTCCTGTTTTTCTTCTTTCACTGTCGTCATATTGGCAACTTCCTTGCGGCTGCTACTGCCGTAATCATGACAAATGAAGATGCGATAATCATCGGGAAGCGCTAAAATTTTAAGGATAGATTCATACAGTGTCTCTGCATCACCGCCTGGGAAGTCGCATCGTGCGGTGCCGGCGTCCGGCATAAACAAAGTGTCGCCAACAAATATTGCATCTTCAATGACAAAGGTAATACAGGCCGGTGTGTGCCCCGGCGTGTGAATGACGCGAGCTTCAATCTCACCAATCTTGAAGGTCTCCCCATCATGGAACTGATGATCAAACTGGCGTCCATCAGTGCTGAAATCATCCTCGGCAAGCAAGCCTTTGAAGATTTTCTGGACTTCACAGATCCGGCTGCCGATCGCGGTTCGACCGCCTAATTTATCCTTGATATAGGGCGCGGCGCTCAGGTGGTCAGCATGAATATGGGTTTCCAGTATCCATTGCAGATTAAGATTATTATCTTCAATGTACTTGATGATTTCATCTGCGCATTTAGTATCGGTTCTTCCAGAGGCCGGGTCATAGTTTTTGACCGAATCAATAATTGCACATTGGCTGGTTTTCTCACAGCAAACGACATAGCTGAAAGTGCTTGACTGAGCGTCAAAAAATGAGTGTACGTTCATGATTACCCTGAATTTTTATATCTATGACTACTATCTTAATGCAATAGTCTTTCCTTTTTCAAGCTCATTGATCCTAAATTCGGGGGAGATCCGGGGACACAATACTTAATTAAATAATTAAGTATTGTGTCCCCGGATTAGCATATTTCAGAACCTGCCGGTGATTTCAAATGCTTGAGCTGTCGCTGGTTGTGTGCTGCTCGGCGCGAATTACTGGCATTTGATTGAAACTGTTTTCTGTCCTGGGCAAGCGCCACGTGAAGCGCCCTGTTTGCCGGGTAATGAGCTGCTATGGCGTCCATCAGATTTACGACATGAATCGAGTGAGTGCGGCCGAAGCGGCCGAACAAATGCCGGCTTAAAGCCAGGAAATTGCTGAATGGGTCTTCAGCCAGTATCAGCGGCAGGCAGTGCATGAAGCGCCCGCTGTTCGCAATTTTATCCCAGAATTTTGAGAATCGGTGCATTTGCTCAACCTCGTTCTGATTAATCAGCCCGGTCGATTTAATTTCATACGGGGCATGACTATTGAATTTTAATAAATGTGTGTGCGCGTGCCTGCTGATCGGGGTGCCGCGCAGGCGTTTGAGTATGCCCAGCTGTATTTCATCAGGGCCAAGCTCCACAAGCTGATTAAAGCTTGAGGCAAAACTCTCAAGTGTCTCACCCGGCAAACCAAAGATGAGATCAGTGTGTAAATGGGCCTTCGAATTTTCTTTAAGCCAGCGGATGTTTTGTTTGGCTTTTTCATTGTTCTGTCTGCGGCTGATCAGTGCCTGGACATCGCTGGTAAAGGTCTGGATGCCGATTTCAAACTGGAGCTGACCTGCAGGAAAATACCCCAACAATGCCTTTAATGGCTCGGGCAGATTGTCCGGTATCAACTCAAAGTGCAGGAATAAATCATGACTCATCCGCTGAATAAAAAATTCAAGGATTTTAATACTGTTTGCGATTTTTAAGTTAAATGTGCGGTCTACAAATTTGAATGTCCTGGCGCCGGACCTATGCAACGCATCCATTTCGGTCAAAAATAGATCGGTATCAAAAGGATAGGCGGTTTTATCCAGGGAAGATAAACAAAACTCGCATTTGAATGGACACCCGCGCGAGGCTTCAACATAGATCACCCGGTTGGCAATGTCGTTTTTGCTATAGTGCCGGTATGGAAGCTGTAAATCATCAAGCTTGAATGCCGCCGCCCTGATCAGTTTTGGAGTGGTTTCATTTCCGGTTAAGACGCTCGCGCACAGGTGCCTGAACATTATATCAGCCTGGCCGGTGATCAAATGGTCAGCGAGTTGGTATAGTACCTGATCCTCGAATTCGTAGCTGACTTCCGGGCCACCGATGATGATCACAATCCCGGGCCGGATTTTTTTTAACTTTCGAACGACGCCTTCAGTCTGTTTTATGTTCCATATATAAACACCAAAGCCGACAATCATCGGGTCATGGTGCAAAATTTCCTCGACTATTAAATTTTCCGGCTGATTGATAGTGAATTCGAGTATTTTTGACCGGTCCTGAAGTTCTCCAAGGTTTGCGTACAAATATCG
Organism: Gammaproteobacteria bacterium; assembly: GCA_024638545.1. Lineage (GTDB taxonomy): Bacteria > Pseudomonadota > Gammaproteobacteria > Arenicellales > JAHEKD01 > JAHEKD01. Next base: position 1,743 of record JAHEKD010000291.1, on the reverse strand, counting down.
AAGCCCGAGGCTGGCATGAATATAGCGGGCGTTAAGCGTTGAGAGAATAATCTGTTTGCGGCTCATTTTTTAGCTGCCATACTGTTGAGGACATGGGCTGCTGCAAACATGCCAAAGCTGGCCGTTACTGTCACCGCTGAACCCAGACCCTGTGAACAGTTTAAACCCGTCGTCGAACTGCTCTGTGATTTGTCAAAGGTAGTCAGGCCATTGCCGGCCGGATAGACAGGCTGTTCGAGTGAATAGACGCAGGGTATATCGAAGCGCCTTTTGAGATTTCTCGGGAATCCGTATTTTTTACGCAGTAAACGCCTGGTCTGGGCCAGCAATGGATCGTTTTCAGTGCGACTTAAGTCGACAAGGGTAATCTTGCCCGGATTTGTCTGGCCTCCTGCGCCACCTGTAACCACCAGTTTGATTTTCTGGCGCTTGCAATACGCACAGAGCGGCGCCTTTACTCTGAAGTCATCGGTGCAATCGATAACATAGGTGAAATCATCTGCAATCAAATACCGGATGTTATCCTGATTGATAAAATCCTCGATTTCATTGATGGTGCAGTTTGGGTTGATTGATTTGATTCTTTCAGACAAAGCGGTCGTTTTTGGCATGCCTATGGTTTGATCGAGGGCCTGAATTTGACGATTTATATTTGAGGCTGCAACGTTATCCAGGTCAATCAGTGTGAAGGTTCCAATTGCGCTTCTTGCCAGCGCTTCAACCGCCCATGAACCAACCCCACCAAGGCCAATGATGCAAATATGAGCTGATTTAAACGTGTTCAGCGTTAATCGACCGTAAACGCGCTCAAGGCCTGCGAACCGCTGCTGGTTGATTAAATTAATGTCTGTCTTATCCACGCGATTATTTTAACGTGTGCTGATAAAATTACATCATGAAACTGATCGATACGCATTGTCACATAGATTCCAGAGAGTTTGATGCTGACCGCGAGCGCGTACTGACTTCAGCTCTTGAACACAATGTTGAAAAAATCATAGTGCCTGCTGTCACTAAAAATCGCTGGCAAGGCCTGCTCTCAGTTTGCGAATACAGCGACTTCCTTTATCCTGCGCTTGGCCTGCATCCCGTCTATATTGCCCAGCATAATGCATCAGACCTGGATGAATTAGAGCGACAGCTTGAAAAAATACCGGTTATCGCGATCGGGGAGATCGGTCTTGATTACTATATAAAAGATATCGACAAGTCGGCGCAGCGCAAGCTTCTCGATTCACAATTATCAATCGCCCGCCAATACAGGCTGCCTGTGATACTGCACTGCCGTAAAGCCTATGATGATCTGATCACTCAGATTGCCACACATCAGCTGAAAGGCGGAATAGCCCATGCTTTTAACGGCAGTATTCAACATGCATATAAGCTCATTGACATGGGTTTCAAGCTGGGATTTGGCGGTATGCTAACTTATCAGCACTCCAGGAAACTCAGAAATCTGGCTAGAAACCTGCCCCTATCGAGCATTGTGCTGGAAACAGACGCCCCTGATCTGACGGTCTCCCAATATCGCGGCCAGCGAAACAGCCCGGAATACCTGCCTTTTGTCCTGCAGGCGCTGGCATCGATAAGGGTTGAGTCGATAGAGGAATTGGCGTTTTCAACGTACCACACGAGTCTGAACGTTTTTAACATCAAAAACTAGCCCGCATTTCTCACCACCCTACTACTGCGACGGTCCCTTGCCACGCCCTGCGGGCATTTTACTCGGTCAGGGTCCTCGAC
>JAHEKD010000290.1 GCA_024638545.1 Gammaproteobacteria bacterium | reverse complement strand
GACATAGTGTCGACTATGCCTGCGAGCCCTTGTGCCGGCACATATGCTGATAACATAATGCCGGCCTTTGGTCGTAAAACCCATACAGGCCGCATCTTTTAACCGTCTCGCTACGAAGTCCGGTGAGAAATGCGGGCTAACGTTTACGTTTGTATGCGGGCACTAAAACGACAGCGCAGACGACACCGGCAATTAAACCGCTTAAATGACCTTCGAAAGAAACGCCGCTCTGAATGGGTAAAATACCCTTCAATAGAGATGACCCGTAGACCAGCAGCACGATGATACCCATCATCAACGGGAGTGTGCGTTTTTCAATAAATCCACTGACAATAATGAAGCTGGCCAAACCAAATATCAGTAAGCTGGCGCCAATGTGAAGCGATGAACGACCGATGAGCCAGAGAATAACACCACCAACAAGGCAGATTGAAATTACAATCGATGGAGAATTGACTCTTGAGCCGGCAAGCAGCACCATTAATACAAGTAGCGGTATGGTATTACTTACTAAATGTCCCCAGTTGAGGTGTAAAAAATGCATGCCGGCGATACCGATGAGTCCGTCTGCATGCCTTGGAACCAGTCCAAATCGCTCCAGCGGCAAAAAGTGATCAAGCAAAAATACAATCCAGATTAACGCGATGAAGCTGAAGATCCAGCTTAGTTCTGCGCTGACGCGATGCTTATGAGTATTTTTCATGAAAACCATGAATATTGTTGTTCATTTCAGACCAATGTTACCATCAAATAATGCCAGATTTCTGAGTGCTGATAGCAGCAGAAATTAAAGCCACCACATGCTGCATGAATCAGTGGGGATACTGTCATTAGCCGTTAATCAACTGACAGCGTCTTTTTGTTGACGAAAGTGATATTATTCACTAAATGGTTAATCAATAAGGCGCAGTCTATTGTATGCATAAAAGTCGTTTAGGTGGTCTGATTATTGACTGCAAAACAGATGATCTGGATTCAGCAGGACTATTTTGGTCCAGGGCGCTTGGTCTCGATATCAAACCCGTAACTCACCCGGTAGATAACCAATATGTATCATTGAACACGCCCGGAAATGATATACATATCGAGGTTCAGCAGGTCGAACATGATTCAAGGGTGCACATTGATATAGAGACAGATGATATTGAAGCAGAGGCATTACGCCTGGAAAAGTTGGGTGCCAGGCGAGTAAAAAAAGTGAAAAGCTGGCTGGTAATGGAGGCACCCACAGGTCAGCGCTTCTGCCTGGTTGGCCCACAGCGCAGTGAATTTGAAAGTCAGGCAAATCATTGGGATTGAATTGCCCGGCACTGCCGCAATATCAGATGATGGGCATCGCTTTAGCGGAATCTGAAAAATGAGTGAGCAAATAAACAGTTCAGCTGGATTTTTTAATCAAAATGGATTCCTGATCAGGCGCAAACTAGTGACCGGGTTACAGCTTGATACGATTAAACAGGCAGCAGTGAAAATGGCGAGCACAGCAAAACCACCGGCAGAATATGAGGCAGATTTACACTACGAAGGTGCCCCGCAGTCTCGCAAGCACGAGGGCGGACGGACAGTGCGCCGATTTCTTGATGTCTATGATCGAGACAGGGCGTTTTCGGAATTCGGTACAAGTGACGGCGTTAAATTGGTGTTGGCAAAACTAATTGAACAAGATGTTTATCTCGTACGTAACCATCACAATAGCCTGATGACCAAAAATCCTAAATACAGTTCCCAGACCAATTGGCACAGAGATATACGCTACTGGCATTACGACCATGAGAACCTTATTTCAGTCTGGCTGGCGCTAGGTAATGAAACCCGTGAAAACGGCGCACTAATGCTTATTCCGGGTTCACACCGTTTAGAATTTGAGCGCCAGAATTTTGATGATAGATTGTTCTTTAAAAAAAACCTGCCGGAAAACAAGGCCTTGATTGAGTCGGCTATTGTTGCTGTACTTGCACCGGGCGATGTTTTGTTTTTTCATTGTCGGACCCTTCATGCTGCCAGCAGCAATACTACAAACGTGACTAAACATTCACTGGTGTTTACCTATAGACCTGAAAGTACAAATCCCGTCGACAATACCCGCTCAAGTGAGAAATCTGACATAAAAATCTAATATTGTAGTTGCATGAACTCGCAGTTTAAAAGAGATACGTTGTTCAGCATGCCAATGGATGAACTGGTTGATTTTTCCTTTGATGAAAACACCGTTTCGGTCTTCCCGGATATGATCAACAGATCAGTACCGGGCTACAGCCTGATGCAGTCGCTGACTGGATTGGTGGCGAGAATTAAAGTCACGCCGGGCAGTCGTGTTTATGATCTGGGTTGCTCATTGGGGGCGTCTTCCTTGGCCGTGATGAACAGTGTCGGCCATCAGAGCTATAAGTTGATTTTGGTAGATCAGTCGCAGCCGATGATTTTGCACTGTCGGCAGCATTTGGAGAATTTGCAGCACGACCTTAAGATTCATTATTTAACGTGTGATTTGCGTGAAGTTGAAATTTGTAATGCCTCAATGGTGCTATTAAATCTGGTGCTGCAGTTTTTACCTGTAAGTGATCGTCAATCGTGTATTGATAACATCCATAATGGATTGTCTGAGAACGGTGTGTTACTGATAAGTGAAAAAATACAGGCTTCAACCCAGCCTGAGCAGCAAATTATTGACAAGCTCTACATGGATTTTAAAAAACGCAGCGGTTACAGTGATTTGGAAATCAGCCAGAAACGCCAAGCACTGGAAAATATCATGCGTCCTGAAGGCATTGACGATCACCGCCAACGACTGAAAAGGGCCGGTTTTTCAAGAATAATGACCTTGATGCAGGCACTGAATTTTGTCACATTGCTGGCGATCAAGTGAAGGATTTGGTTGATGTCACAGGCTTACAGCTGTTTCTAACCGATCACGGTCAGGCAAGTCATACCGATGCCGTTATTAGTGCCTGCAAAAAATCTGCTGCAAATCAACATGGATTATTGGCTACATGGTTAGCCCAACTCGATGAGTTACCGCAGGTTGAAGTTGATGAGATTGAGTTATGTGGTGGCGTGAAACTTGGTGCTAGTCAGTTTGACAGCAGCCAACAGGCCGGTTTGGAGCAGCAGTTACTCAATTTTTGTCCCTGGCGCAAGGGCCCCTTTGATTTGCTGGGTGTGCATATTGATACGGAATGGCGAAGTGATCTGAAATGGCAGCGATTGGCTGGTCAGATTGAACTTGCGCAAAAACGTGTACTGGATGTCGGTTGCGGTAATGGCTATTACATGTTCCGGATGCTAGGTGCAGGGGCGCGTAGCGTACTCGGGGTTGATCCGGTGGCCCTCTATGTGATTCAGTTTTTACTGGTCAATAGATACCTGAAATCAAATCAACTGCAGTTGTTGCCAATCGGAATCGAGTCACTGCCGTTAACAAATGCTTTTGACACTGTGTTTTCCATGGGTGTCCTCTACCATCGCCGATCTCCATTGGAACATTTAACTAAATTGAAGGAGAAATTAATCCCAGGCGGTGAACTGGTTCTTGAAACACTAGTGTTTCAAGGTTCCGGGGATGCCGTACTTGTTCCACAAGATCGCTATGCCGGTATGAAAAATGTCAGATCAATTCCATGTGTTCCCGTGCTCAGTGACTGGCTTGAGCAGGCTGGTTTTAATAATATTGTTGTATTGGATTTGAGTCAAACCACACTTGATGAGCAGCGTCAGACACGATGGATGACAACTTACTCACTTAACCAGTTTCTCGATCCACAGGATCAAAACCTGACAGTAGAGGGTTATCCCGCGCCGCTTAGGGCAATGATCAAATGTACTGCATGATTTTGTTTTTATATACCCTTTACGGCCTCGAATCACCGGTAAGGAAATCCTTTACCCTCATTGAGTAACAGGTTGGAAAAACAGTAAATGACCTGGATGGCCTTGACGATACTGGCGGCATTGATGCAGTCTGTGCGTACTGCCGGTCAGAAAAAGCTGGCAGAATCGCTGGATGTTGTCATTGTGTCGTGGGTGAGGTTCTTATTTGGCCTGCCTTTTGCATTGCTTTTTTATATCTGGCTGGTGCCTGATAATTTCGAGATTGGAAATGCCTCCGGTCGATTCTGGCTATATGTTTTGATTATTTCCATCAGCCAGCTGCTGGCGACACTGTTTGCAGTAATTCTACTGGGGCGTCGGAATTTTGCAATCGGATCCACGCTGGTAAAATCGGAGGTAATATTCACGGCCCTGCTTGGCGTTGTGCTTTTTGCTGAGTATTTAACACCGCTGGCCTGGATGGCGGTTGGTCTTGGGATTGTTGGCCTGTTCATCTCTTCACTGGGCAGGTTTGATTTAAAGTTGGCTGATATATTTTCAAAACTGGATTCCAGGTCAGCTTATTTTGGACTGGGCGGCGGTTGCATTACTGACGATTTCAGGGGCGATCTTCAGCCATTTGACGCAGCTTGGCATCGTCGTAGCCGATGACGGCGGACTATTAT
>JAHEKD010000289.1 GCA_024638545.1 Gammaproteobacteria bacterium | reverse complement strand
CAGGATGATTGCCGTGTCAAATTACGAACCAGGCGGCGTCAAGATATTTGACGCAGACACGCTTGAAATTATCGACGATATAGTGACGACTTCAGTGGATGAAAAAAACAGTAAAGTGGTAGGCCTCGTAGACACACCGGGAAATGGCTTTATGTTCAGCCTCTGGGACAGTGGCGAAATCTGGTATCGAGACAATACCGGCCAGCTAATTAAATTTACCGATGTGGGAAAGAATCCCTACGACGGTTTGATTACGTCGAATGGACGTTATTATCTTGCGGGACTGTTTGGCGAAGATGGTATGGTCATGCTCGACACCTGGCAACTGGATAAGGGATTTACCCGCATATTGCCCGGTTACGGCAAACAGGATAAAAAACTGCCTGTCTATAAAATGCCACACCTGGAGGGGTGGGCAAGCACGGAGGAAAGCTTTTATGTGCCCGGTGTTGGCCATCACGAGGTATTAATTCTTGATAAAGATAACTTTAAGTTCATCAAAAGGATTGCAACCTATGGTCAACCTGTTTTTGTCATGGCCAGCCCGACAGAGCGAGAAATCTGGATCAATTTTGCACATCCGGACAATGATAAAATTCAGATCATTGATGTGAAAGACAATCAAATCATTAAAACACTGGATGCAGGCAAAGCAATTTTACATATGGAATTCACACCTCGCGGAGAATCCGTATGGGTGTCAGTACGCGATGAGGATAGAGTAGACATTTATAACACCAGCTGTAATTGCCGGGTCAAATCATTGCCCTCAAACAAACCAAGCGGAATTTTCATGACCCACAGAGCGCATAAAATCGGTTTATGAGTTTAGTCGATCAATTACCTCTCGATGCGATTGACAAATCAATTATCAACGCATACCAGGATGGCTTTCCCCTGGTGAGTCAACCTTATAAAAGCATTGCAGATGAGCTGTCTATTACCGAAGATGAAGTGATCTGGCGTTTGAAAAAGCTGAAGAAGAATAAAATACTTTCACGTATCGGCGCGATCATTACACCAAACACGATTGGCGTAAGTACCTTATGTGCTGTTGCCGTGCCGGCTGAGAGACTGGAAGAAATTGCCGGAACCATCAATTCGTATAATGAAGTCAATCATAACTATCAACGCAGCCATCGATTTAACCTCTGGTTTGTATTAACTGCAAAAAATGAAGATCATTTAAAAAAAATACTTGCACTGATATCGCAGGAGATCGGTATGCAGATTATGAACCTGCCATTGCAAACAGCCTACTACCTGAACCTGGGATTTAACATTGAATAAACAGGAGCAAAAAATACTCTTTGAGTTGCAAAAAGGCTTGCCCCTGGATAAACACCCGTATTTAAGGGTTGCTGAAAAAGTCGGTTGCAGTGAAACAGATATTTTACGATTCATAAAAAACAAGCAGGACGAAAAAATATTTTCACGTTTTGGTCTGATTGTCATGCATCGTAATCTTGGATATCAACATAATGCAATGGTGGTTTGGAATATTCCAGATGCAAGAGTTGATGTAATTGCCAATAAAATGGCGGAAATTAAATGCATCAACCTGTGTTACCGGCGACCACGGGTTTTACCTGACTGGCCTTACAACTTATTCTGCATGATCCACGCTAAGAGTCGCAAATATGTGCATGACACATTGACAAATATTAAAACTGAGTTAGACATCAGCCATTACCCCTGCGCAGTATTGTTTAGCGAAAAAGCCTTCAAACAAACCGGTGCGAAATATGTCTCAAACTGACGACACTCACCTGCTGGATGATACAGATAAACGAATCATCAATTCGCTGCAAAAAGGCTTTCCTGTTTGTTCAAGACCCTTCAAAAAGGCTGCAGATGAGATCGGGACAAATGAGGATGAGCTGATTTCTCGAATCTCAATTTTGTTGGATGAAAATTTTCTAACGCGGTTTGGGCCAATGTATGATGCGGCCGAGTTCGGTGGAGGACTGACGCTTGCTGCCATGACCGTGCCGGATGATAAGTTTGACTGGGTCAGTGATTATCTGAATTCTGTCAAGGAAGTCGCACATAACTATGAACGCGAGCATGTATTAAATATGTGGTTCGTTTTGGGCACTGAACATCAGGATGACATTGACAGGGTGATTAAACAAATCGAGAATGAAACCGGACTCGTCGTATACAACATGCCCAAGCTGCATTCGTTTTTCGTGAACCTTTATCTGCCTGTAGATTAATGAAGCTGGGTAATATCGACAAAGAAATTATCAGGCTGACACAAGCCGGCCTGCCGTTGACGAATAAACCGTACCTTAACATAGCACAGCGGCTGGGTATCACTGAATCACAGGTTCTGGATCGAGTGAATGCCATGAAAAATAGCCGCGTGATCAGGCGAATCGCTGCCGTGCCGAATCACTATAAAATCGGCTACGTCGCCAACGGCATGAGTGTCTGGAATATTCCGGATGATAAAATCATGGATTATGGCAAACAGATTGGGCAACTTTCGTTTGTCAGCCATTGTTATCAACGACCAAGGCACCCTGGTATCTGGGAGTACAACCTGTTTGCCATGATTCATGCCCGCAACCGAGATGAAGTGTACGAGCTCGCTAAAGAAATTGCCGAGCTGCTCGGCGATGACAATCACGGTTATGAGATTTTGTTCAGCAAGCGCATTCTCAAAAAAACCGGATTACGGATTTAATACCTTGGACTTAATTAAAAAATATAACGTGCCCGGTCCCCGGTACACGTCTTACCCAACAGTTCCATACTGGCGCGAGGAAAATTTTTCGGCACCGCTGTGGTACAGAGAACTTGATGCTGCGATAAAGAAGACTGATGATCTTGAGGGTATAAGTTTATACATCCACTTACCGTTTTGTGAATCACTATGTACATTCTGTGCATGTAATAAACACATTACGCGCAATCATGAGGTTGAGGTTAAGTATATCGAATATTTACTCAAGGAATGGCAGCTGGTTCGCTCACGGATGAAATCGTCGATGACCATCAGCGAACTACATCTTGGTGGCGGTACGCCAACATTTTTTAGTCCGGATAATTTAAGGTTGCTGATTCAAAGCATTATGGATGATATCGTCAAACCTGATGAGGCATGCTACAGTTTCGAAGGCCATCCCAACAGCACAACCCCGGCACATCTTGAGGCCTTGTTCGATCTGGGTTTTGACAGGGCCAGTTTCGGTGTACAGGATTATTCAGAGAAGGTGCAAATGGCGATTAATCGCATACAGTCCTACAGAAGGGTAGCGCAGGTAACCCATAAAGCACGCCAGGCTGGATTTACCTCGGTGACCCATGATCTCATCTTTGGCCTGCCCTTCCAAACCCCGGAAAGTATGAATGAAACCATAAGTAAAACCCTTCGAATTAGACCAGACAGGATTGCGTTTTATAGCTATGCTCACGTTCCCTGGGTGAAAGGCAGCGGCCAACGAGCCTACAACACCAGTGATTTGCCTGATAGCCATACAAAACGGCGTCTTTATGAAAACGGCAAGCAGCGGCTGTTAAATGCAGGCTATATCGAGATTGGAATGGACCACTTCGCACTGCCTGAGGATCGTCTTTATAAGGCCTTAGAAGCGACTCGCCTGCACCGTAATTTTATGGGGTATACCGAGAACCATACCAATATTCTCATCGGTCTCGGCGTGTCTGCCATCAGTGATTGCTGGACTGCTTTTTCGCAGAACGCCAAAACCGTTCGTGACTACTGCGCCAGACTGGATAGAGATGAAGCGCCGATTTTACGTGGCCATCTTCTTAGCGATGAGGATTTGACAATCCGCCGGCATATTCTCAACCTGATGTGCGGCTTCGAAACACGCTGGCATGAGCGAGATTTACATTACCGGGATACCATATTACGAAATCTAAACGAATTCGAAAAAGATCAGCTGGTCGAAATTTGTTCTGATCGTGTCAGGGTCACGCCGAAAGGCAAGACGTTTATTCGAAACATCTGCATGGCATTTGACCTGCACATGATGCGCGATGAAGCTGGAACCCGATTGTATTCGATGACCGTTTGAGTGCTTATCATTAAGCAGCGGTGACGCAGTACTTAGGGATAAAGTAATTCTGTCCGCCACTGGCCATTTTCGTCCAGACGATAGCAATGCCGTTTGTGCAATCTGTATTCCCCCCTTTGCCAGAATTCATAATAATTCGGCACGAGACAATATCCGGACCAAAATGGTGGGCGCGGAACGTCTTTCGCCATATAGCGCGCGGCTTGCCTCGCAATTTCCTTCAATAGCGTATTTTGATGATCTAATCGCTGAGATTGTCTGGATGCCCAGGCACCGATCTTACTTTTAAAGGGCCTTGATTCAAAATATTCATCTGCCTGTTTGGCATCAACCGCAACCACTCGACCTTCAATTCGCACCTGCCTGTCCAGGGGTTCCCAGTAAAAACACATTGCTGCAAACGGATTTTGCGACAGCTGTTGTGCTTTTCGGCTGCCAAGGTTTGTGTAAAAAAT
>JAHEKD010000288.1 GCA_024638545.1 Gammaproteobacteria bacterium | reverse complement strand
GGCGGCAGGTGCTTGAAGTCAACACGATCGCACCGCTCATGCTGGTACAGGCGTTCGTCGAACAGGTAGCGGCCAGCCAGCAAAAACTGGTTGCGGTTATCAGTAGCAAGGTCGGCAGTATTGCAGACAACACCAGTGGCGGCAGCTACGTCTACCGCAGCTCCAAGACCGCGGTAAACCAGGTCGTCAAGAGCCTTTCCATTGACCTCGCCGATCGAGGCATTAGCGTCATAAGCCTGCATCCTGGCTGGGTGCAAACCGAGATGGGTGGCCCCAACGCGGAAATCAGCACGGATGAGAGTGTATCCGGGTTAAAGGGTATCCTTCAGGCTGCAGGGCTCGCTCAAAGCGGCCAGTTCATCGAGTATGACGGTAGCAGCATTCCCTGGTAAGACCTGGTTAAAGCCGCTGCCAATATACAGGTTTGAACACTGACGACCAATGCCGCCTCCCCTAATAAGGATCGTATTTCTACTACTGGTGCTAATCCCGGCCGAAGCAGGTTCTCGCGATGCGCCAACCATCTGGGATAGTCGCTGTGAGGAATGCCATGGGGATCCTGCAAAATTTTCCAGCAAATACCTGTGGAATATAGAGGGGCAGTTACAGGGACGGCACCACATCGACAACCTCGACCTGTTCATGCGCAATCACTATATCCCCGAGCATGAGATCGAAGCCATTCGCAACATGCTGCTGAAACAGGCCAATTCACCGCTGCGATTCGAAGCCGAGTGCGGTGGTTGTCACGGTGACGCCAACGAATTTGTCGGTAATTCAATCTGGGTCAGAGGGAGTGAAATCACGGGTCTCGAGTCCGGCATGGATATCAGCGAATTTTTACCAACCCACCAGGAATTGACGCCTGAAGATGTTGCCTTTTACCGAAAGTTATTTGCCCGCATAGTAGGCAAATCTGTCCCATAGACATCAGCGCACATTTTCAGAAATTGACTACAGATCGAGTGGCACCAATAGTCTTAGCCGTGAGCGGTAATCTTCGAATCGCCAGCCTTAAATCGGGTTCCGCCCCCTTACAGACCCTCTCCTCCAACAGGTTTCAATTCAGCAACTATAATCAAGCCATCAAGAATAATTAACAATGCCACACCGACAACGTGGCGACGATGTGGTTTATGAAAACACTTCTTATTGGTTTAATTTTATTGGTCGGCCTGAGCTATGGCGGCGCCAAAGCCTATTTACATTACAAGGTCAGCGATGGAATGGATGCCGCAGTCATGGGAATGGAACCTTATGCGAAGCTTGAATATGGTGGCATCAGCTCAACCTTGACGGGCGAGCTTACCATCGATGATGTAAAGATCCAGGTCAAGGGGTTCGGTGACAATATTGTTATCGGACACCTCGGCATCAACACGCCAAGTTTCCTGTCACTCTTGAGCTTCAGTAATCTGTCCGCCGGTCCTCAGGCATTAAATGACGGTGCGCCCGAATATTTCGGCATCATCGCTGAAAATATTAAAGTCCCCGCATCGGCGGATTACTACCGACGTATTTACGATAAAAACATCGAGCAGCTCGCGCCTGCAGATATCCGCCAGCGTGGCGTTCAATGTGTCGGAAAATACGGCTTCTCACCCAGGACCCTTGCTGCACTCGGTTACGATGAGCTGGTTATATCAACTTCGGTCACCCTGCGACAGGCCGAAACTCATTTCATAACTGAAATGAACTTCGATGTCGTCGACATGGTTGACGTTGAGATCGAAGCTTCGATGGCTGGAGATTTAATGTCGGGTGCGGCCATGGGAGCCAGTTATCAACCCAGGATGCGCAGTCTGCAAATCGAAATTACGGACCAGTCTTTAAACAAGCGGGTTGAAAAATACTGCACCGAGCTGGGACTGACACCCGAGCAGATATTAAGAGCCCATTTAAATGCCCTGCAATACTTCGGCAAGAAAAATCACATCGAATTTGATAAATACGTGATCGATCCCTACAAGGAGTACCTGGCAGGCAAATCGAAATTGATCGTAACAGCCAAACCGAGAAAACCCCTGGACCTGGCAAGAATAAAAAAATACTAGCCGATTGATGTGCCCGCCCTGCTCAACCTGGAAGCCGACGCCCAGTAGAAAACCGCGGACATTATGTCCTATTTCAAAAAGCGGCAAACAGCCAATAGGTACACTATCCCTGGAATTGTCTTCTACAGTTTCTCGATTGGCAAATCAATCCAGACATGAAATTTTGTTTTTTGAAAAGCCAGACTTTCTTGCCACCAACAATTCTGGCTTTACAGGAGACAATTATTCCGTCCTGTCCCGCCTTTTCTATCTGCCTTCTGTATAAGCGTGCTTTACCAGGAAGCAGGTAACCAACGGTTCCACCCTTCACTACAATCCTAATCGCATATTTATTGGAAGCATTACCATTCTCGTAATGCAACTTTGCTATTACTTCCTGTTTACTCTTCTGCCAGTAACTGCTCACGGATTAATAACAGTTCCGCGCGACGTTTCTCATCCGTAACGGGGTAACTCATTTTGAGCGACTGATAAGTTTCAAAAATAATACTGGATATAAGTAAGCGAGCGTTTTTCTTATCGTCTGCCGGCACAACAAACCAGGGTGCCGTCGCCGTGCTCGTCGCATTCAGGCAGGCTTCATAGGCATGCATGTATTGTGGCCAAAATTTTCTCTCCTCGATATCCGCAGAACTGAATTTCCAGTTTTTACCGGGGTCATCGATACGAGCGAGGAAACGTTTGCGCTGTTCTTCTTCCGACAGGTGCAGAAAAAATTTAATCACGCGAGTGCCATTGCGATGCAGGTGGTCTTCCAGGTCAACAATAGATTGATAGCGCTGTTGCCAGATCGTAGCCGGATCAACCAGGTCGTCCGGTATCTTCTGATTGCGCAGAATCTCCGGGTGCACCCGCACCACCAGAACTTCTTCGTAATAGGATCGATTGAAGATGCCGATACGTCCGCGCTCCGGTAAACACTGCGTAGTACGCCAGAGAAAGTCGTGATCCAGTTCTTTAGCGCTCGGGCGTTTGAAGCTGAACACCTGGCATCCCTGCGGGTTAATACCCGACATCACGTGCTTGATCGCACCATCCTTACCGGCCGCGTCCATGGCCTGGAAAATGAGCAGCAGTGCATGTCGGTCGTCCGCATAGTGAAGTTGTTGCTGTTCATTTAGCCCGGCAATCTGTGCTTTAAGAAGCTTCTTATATTGACGCTTTGATTGGTAGAGGGGCTCCACCCGGGTTGGCCATTCATCCAACTTAACACCCGTTTTCGGCGGCACACGAAAATCATTGATGCTAATATTCATATCGCTCTACCCGGAAAAAAATTTCTTCTCGCTATAAAGGAAAACTCAAAATTGGCAGAGTACCTGCCTGAGCCGCAGGATCTTTATCTTGCCGGATCTATTGAAAATAGTCGCGCTAAAAATAATAGTGCCGGGGTATTTTAATATACCCCGGCACCATTAATCCATATCATGGCCTACTCGATTATGTGGAGTTCCACACGTCGGTTCATGGCACGTCCTGCAGATGTCGAATTATCACCAATTGGACCATCTTCACCATAACCTTTAGCTTTCATGCGATCAGCAGCTACACCAGACGATCGCAGGTAGGCCTTAACAGATTCAGCCCTTTTTTGAGACAAGGACCGGTTGAAATCCGATCTACCTCTGTCGTCGGTATATCCGGCCACTTCCACATTGACATCGCCGTTCCTGATCAGTGTTTCGGCAACCTTGTCCAGCACGCTCGTGGAAGCCCCGGTAATTTCATCTGATCCGGTTACAAAATTGACACCTTCAAGCACGAATGACTCTTTAAGCTCACACCCCTTGGCATCGACACTTGCCCCTGGTTTTGTACCAGGACATTGATCTTTCAGGTCTGCAATACCGTCGTTATCGCTGTCTTTAGGCGCAGTCGACGCTATCACTATTTTACAGCCGGAACTATCCACTGCTACACCTGAGGCTGTACCGGGACAATTGTCAGCCGAATCCATAATCCCGTCTTTATCCGAATCCTTTGCGCAGCCGGTCGCATCGACCATGACTCCAGCCGGTGTAGCGGGGCATTTATCGCTATTATCGACAATGCCATCCTGGTCGGCATCCATAACTTTTGCTTCCTCGATACCTTCACATTTCGGTATCATATTTTCGGCAGTCCAGCGACTGGTTTTTATACAGTCTCCTCGGCTATCGAAAAGGAGCGCGTCGTTTTTATCGTGAAGATATCCATGAACTATATTGTGAGCCTGCAACGGAGCGTGGAATATCCCAGCCAGCGCTAATAGACATGCCAGTCTTTTCAAAATTCCTTTAGATTTACCTTTATTAGCCGATTTCATGTTTTCCTCCGGCGACAATTTAATAAAATGTTTATGAGCCAACCACATTCAGTGGCCCGACAATGTCACATTGATTAGACATTCAGTAGCTCAACAACGTCACATTAATTAGCTTCGGCTCGATCGACAATAGCTCGAGACGATGTT
>JAHEKD010000287.1 GCA_024638545.1 Gammaproteobacteria bacterium | reverse complement strand
CGAACGGCAGATTGATCTTGTCGAAGCTGGCGGCGAGGTTATACAGGAGACCAGGCTCTATGACCCGGGCAAGGATGAGACACGCTCAATGCGCAGTAAGGAAGAGGCGCATGATTACCGCTACTTTCCTGATCCGGATCTGCCTGCAATGGTCATTGAGGATTCATTCATAGAAAGCATTGCTTCCACGCTGCCCGAACTGCCTGAGATTCGATGCAACCGTCTTATGCAGGAGTTTGGCCTTACAAAAACGGATGCCGGTTTAATTACACAGGACAGGGAAATGGCAGACTACTTCGAAGATGCCGCCAAATATGCACAGGGAAACGGCAAGTCTGTTGCCAACTGGATGAACGGCGAATTATCAGCCCAGCTAAACAAATCAGAAATCGAAATTAGTGAAATACCTGTCAGCTCAGAACAACTTGGCCACCTGGTTAAGCGTGTTAGTGACAGCACAATTTCAAATAAAATCGCCCGCAACCTGTTTCAGGAGCTCTGGGATCAGCCGCAAAATATCAGCATTGACCAATTAATTAAACAAAAAGGCCTGAAACAAATTACCGACGCAGGCGCCATTGAGGCATTGATTGACCAGGTAATTGCGGAATTTCCTTCTCAGGTCGGGCAATACAAGGACGGCAATCAAAAGGTCATCGGCTTTCTTGTTGGGAAAATCATGCAAGCCTCCGATGGCAAAGCCAACCCGCAACAGGTTAATCAGCTATTAAAACAAAAACTCACCTGAACATTATAAAGTGCTGCATCAGAGCCGGCATACATTTATCTGTTTAGGGAGAACAATTGACATTACTCATTATCGGGTCAACCCTCTTATAATTTACATTACTATTTATTTTGACAACCACTTATCTGACAGTGCATTATCACTGCAAAAGCAACAACCAGACACATATTCATGATTAACCCGGACCGTGTGCTAGAAAATCAGATTGCAAACGCCATCCTTGTTGGTTTTAAAAAACACTATCGTATCTTCACAGAAATCACCCTGGCGGCTAAATACAGATTTGAACACTGCATGTGGCTAGAGGCCCAGGAAGCTTCACGTGAGCGCATAAAAATGTACGATTTAAGGGTCAAGGAAACGGTTGCATACCTGAGAAAATCGTTTGACGTATCAAAACATGACCAGCAAGTCTGGCAGAATGTGAAAAAGATATATTGCGAATTTCTCGAAAAACACCGCCAGCCAGAACTAGCCGAAACGTTTTACAATTCTGTATTTTGTCAGATTTTTGAACGGCGATACTATAACAACAATAATATTTTTGTGAAATCGACAGTTGAGCTGAATAATATTCCACACGATAGAAATTTGATCAGGTGTTATGACATCACGCAAGCCACTCTGCTGGAAACATTAAACCAGTGTTTTGATGATTTCAAACTCAAGATCCCACTGGCGAACAGGCACCTGGACATCCTGAAGCTGGTTGCTGCCTTCAAAAGACGGGTGTCCTTTCCTGTTGAAAAATCCACTCATTACAGGCTGGACGTCTGCGCGTCGCTGTTTTACCGTAACAAGGCTACTTACATTGTCGGCCGGGTTGTCTGTCGATATGGTGAACAGCCATTCATGCTGTCCATAAAAAATGATTCCGACAGCGGATTATACTTCGACGGTTTAATAACCAAGGCGCATCACCTGTTGATGTTATTTGGATTTGCCAGAGCTTACTTTATGGCGTACACGGAGGTGCCGGCCGCCATGGTCAGTTTCCTGCAAAGCTTGATGCCTGGCTCAAGACGGTTGGAACTATACACAATGATCGGTTTGCAAAAACAGGGCAAAACCGAATTCTACCGTGATTTTCTTAATCATCTGAATATATCGGACGACGAATTTGTCATCGCTCCCGGAATAAAAGGCATGGTAATGACAGTGTTCACACTGCATTCTTATCCTTTCGTATTTAAGGTTATCAAGGACAAATTTGCACCCAGCAAAAAAGTAACGCGAAATATAGTAAAGGAAAAGTATCTGCTGGTAAAAATGCATGATCGCGCCGGTCGAATGGCCGACACTCTTGAGTATTCATATGTCGCCTTTCCACGCCATCGCTTTTCAAAAGAACTGCTTGAAGAGTTAATGCAGGTCATTCCATCGCAATTGACGATTGAGGAGGATTACATTGTCATTCGTCATTTATATATTGAGCGCCGTGTCAAGCCATTGAATATTTATTTAACGACCTCCAATGAGCAGCAGACCCTTCGCGCGATCGAAGAGTACGGCAATACCATCAGGCAGCTGATTAAAGCGAACATTTTTCCGGGCGATATGCTATTAAAAAACTTTGGCATGACCAAGCAGGGTCGAGTTGTATTTTATGACTACGATGAAATCAGCTACATGACGGACTGTAATTTCAGGCGAATTCCGCCTGCCCGCCATCTGGAAGATGAAATGTCGGATGTGCCCCACTATTCGATTAGAGAGGGTGATATTTTTCCAGAGGAGATTGCAACGGTTGCACTAACTACGCCTCAGCATCGTAAGCTCTTTAAACAGCTGCATAGCGAGTTACTGGACCATCATTACTGGAACGCCAGAAAGAAATCTATCGAGAACGGAGTCATTGAAGACGTTAACACCTACCCAAAATCGCTCCGAATATCAAGGCGTTAGCCCGCATTTCTCACCGGACTTCGTAGCGAGACGGTTAAAGGATGCGTCCTGTATGGGTTTTACGACCAAAGGGCCCGCAGGCATCGTTGACACGATGTCGAGGACCCTGAACGAGTGAAATGCCCATAGGGCGTGACCAGGGACCGTCGCAGTAGCAGGGTGGTGAGAAATGCAGATTAGAACTGATCTTCCTCGGTTGAACCCGTCAACGCTGTAACAGACGACTGACCACCCTGAATGACGGTAGTGACATCATCAAAGTAACCCGCTCCAACTTCCTGTTGATGTGCAACAAAGCTGTAACCGCGATCAGCAGCCTCGAACTCTGGCTGCTGAACCATTTCGACATAATGTTTCATGCCCTCACCGCGTGCATAATGATAGGCAAGATCAAACATGTGGTACCACATATTATGGATGCCTGCCAAGGTGATAAACTGATATTTATAACCCATGTCAGACAACTCCTGCTGGAATTTAGCAATCGTTGCATCATCCAGGTTTTTACGCCAGTTGAAAGAAGGCGAACAGTTGTAAGCCAGAAGTTTGTCAGGGTAAGCTTTTTTTATCGCCTCAGCGAATTGACGTGCTTCATCAAGATCCGGCGTGGCTGATTCAGACCAAACCATGTCTGCATAAGGCGCATATGACAGCCCCCGTGCTATCGCCTGGTCAATCCCGCAGTGCGTGCGGTAAAAACCCTCACCGGAGCGCTCACCTGTACAGAAAGGCTTATCGTAATCATCGACATCCGAGGTTAATAAATCTGCAGCGTCAGCGTCTGTTCGCGCAAGAATTACTGTTGGTACACCGGCCACATCGGCAGCAAGACGTGCAGCAATCAACTTCTGTACAGCCTCCTGGGTAGGTACAAGCACTTTGCCGCCCATGTGTCCGCATTTCTTAACAGATGCAAGCTGATCTTCAAAATGAACCCCTGAAGCGCCGTTTGCGATCATGTTTTTCATCAGCTCAAAACCGTTTAGCACACCGCCAAAACCGGCTTCCGCATCAGCAACAATCGGCAGAAAGTAATCGATAGCGTCTTCTTCTTTGATTTTTCCATCAATGATACCTTTCCACTGGATTTCATCAGCACGTTTAAAGGTATTGTTGATTCGGCGGACAACAGCCGGCACTGAATCGTAGGCATAGAGCGACTGGTCCGGGTACATGGTTTCTGATGTATTGGCATCCGCAGCAACCTGCCAGCCCGATAAATATATCGCCTCTATTCCAGCTTTCGCCTGCTGCATCGCCTGACCGCCTGTCAGTGCACCCATGCAGTTGACATAGCCTTTTTTGGAAGAGCCGTTAACCAGTTGCCACAATTTCTCGGCGCCACGGCTTGCATAGGTGTATTCCGGCTGGATGCTGCCGCGCAGACGAACGACATCTTCAGCTGTGTAGGTGCGATTAATACCCTTCCAGCGCTCATTATTTGCCCAGTCGTCCTCAAGCTGCCTGACCTGAGCGGCACGATCAATTGTATTCATAATTTTCCCCGCGATTAATTTATTTATGTTAATAATAGCAATTAGTGCGATGATAATTCCCAGTGATACAATCAGGTACCGTTATCGAAATTATGATGGGCATTCATTTTATGAATATTGCAAAAATAGATTTAAACTTACTCATCTATCTTGATGTGTTACTTAAAGAGTGTAATGTGACAAAAGCCGCTGATAGGTTGAATATAACTCAGCCCGCCATGAGTAATGGACTGAAGCGTTTACGGGAGTTGCTTAGCGACCCGGTTCTGGTCAGGACCAGCCAGGGTATGCAGCCTACCCGCAGAGCGCTGCAGCTCAAGCCGATTGTCCGTGAGCTCATTCAAACCATGGAAAAAG
>JAHEKD010000286.1 GCA_024638545.1 Gammaproteobacteria bacterium | reverse complement strand
GGGCGTGGCAAGGGACCGTCGCAGTAGTAGGGTGGTGAGAAATGCGGGCTAGCCTGGAACGAAATTGCAGCTGTACTCGAGAATATGTGTCCACCAGGTGATTCTCACTACAGGAAATTAAAACCGTGCAAACACATATTCACCACGAGTTGGATTTTCGATTACTGAAATATTGCGGCTAACTTTATTCTTTTGCCACCTGATAGCAAGGTACATAGTCCGTGCCCGGTAATTTCATTCGATGCTGCCTGATAAAAAAGGATAACAGCTCATCCATGAGCGTGAGGATTTGCCTGTCACCATTAATTTGGTAGTGACCGTATTTTTCCACGGCACGTATCCCGTAGTCTTTAACATTACCGGCGACGATACCGGAAAAAACACGGAGAAGATTTACGGCAAGATGATGTGGATTGAGTTGCTGACGGATTTGCAGCGCAGCCATATTTTCATGTGTCGGGGTAAATGGCGTCTGAAACTCCTTTTGAATAGTTAGGCGCCAATTGTAATAAAAGGCATCATCAGTTTTTAACCTGAAATTTCTTACCTGTGCGATACCTTTTTTTAGCAGTTTGGCGACCCTCGGGGGATCATCAATTATAATCATATAACGTTCGCTCGCGCTTTCACCCAGGGTGGTCCTGATAAACTCATCGATCTGCTCAAAGTAGGGTTCAGCGCTTCGCGGTCCTGAGAAAATCAGTGGAAACGGAATTTCCTTGTTTTGCGGATTCAACAAAACACCTAATAAATATAATATTTCTTCCATCGTTCCCGCACCACCTGGAAAAACGACAAAACCATGACCGATGCGGACAAAGGCTTCCAGTCGTTTCTCAATATCCGGCAATATCACCAGATTATTGACAATCGGGTTGGGTGGTTCTGCTGCGATAATGCCGGGTTCCGTCAATCCTATGTAGTTGCCGTCCTTTATTCTCTGTTTCGCGTGCCCGATGGCGGCACCCTTCATGGGCCCCTTCATCGCGCCCGGTCCACAACCTGTACAAATATCGAGTCCTCTCAAGCCTAATTCATAGCCCACCTCTTTGGTGTAATCATACTCCTCACGTGAAATTGAATGGCCACCCCAACAAACGGCTGTTTTTGGATTTATTGAGCGATTAAGCAGGTTGGCATTTCTTAGAATATGAAATACAAAATCAGTGACCGCTTCAGATGAGTCCGGTATCCCTTCATTGATCTCTTCACCGATGTAGATGACATCACGCAAAACTGAAAATACCATCTCACTGATACCTTTTATAATTTTACCGTCGACAAAAGCTGCGGCTGGTGCGTTGGTGATATTTAGTTTTATGCCGCGTTCAGTCTGTATGACCTCGATGGTGAACGACTTATAAAGCTCGAGCAGTTTTTTTCCATCGTCCATTTCGTTTCCGCAATTCAGAACGGCCAGAGAGCAGTTCCGAAAAAGTTCATAAAGTCCGCCCTGGCTGCTGTCTAGCAGCCTCGTCACCTCAGACTTGGACAATACATCCAGATAGTCGCTGGGTCTGATTGACGTATTAATATACCTTCGGCGCATTATTCAAAAGATTTTATGTCCGGGAAAGACAGGATTCGGAATAAATCGATGGCTCGCAGCGCGTGTATATAATTGCTGAATTTGAAAATCGGGACTGGATATGATCTAACTTTTATTGTCTATCCAGCCACCTGGCTACTATATAGTAAACTGGAAAAAGCAATAGCGCGGCGACTAGAACAAAATGAAAAACGTCCGGCTGGAAAATGAAAAAAACAGCGAGACAGGCTGCCAGGATCAGTTTGCCCTTACCTATTTTTTCAATCATATTTTTTTCGTCACTCATCACATCTTTTATTTTAATATAATTTTGCGGGCATGTGTGCATACTCGCTTGATTTCGTATTAGTATACAGGCAATGAAATTGAGAATTTTATTATTTTTGATCCCAGCCTGTGACGTTATGATTATACAAGGGTAATGCGCAGGTCATATCGATTGATTGCTCAACTGTCTCTCCCTTACCAGAAATAACCCTGCGCTTGCGCATTGTCTTGCACCACCTTTTGTTCACCATATTTAGCTAATTATGTGGATCGTTTTGCATTTGGTTTTACAAATTTGTAAATAATCACTAAAGCAATCAATCCGCCAGAACCGCAAGCAGCTTTTATCAAACCATAGTTCTGGGCCAAAAAATAGAAATATATAAACTTATATTTCAATTTAAGCGGCTAAAAGTTTCCAATTCAGTGAAGTTCCGGAATTATTATTCGTTTTGAAATTAAATGTTTTTAATATTGCCTTGGCGTTTAGCCCTATTTGAACTGTTTAGCCGGTATTTTTCCAATTTCAACAGATAACAATTGTTAAAAATTACCCTCAAAAATCTGTAAATAGGTATAATTCAGACACTAGAACGATCATACAAATAATTCTGTATATCAGGAGTTTACTCAGAATATCGAAGCCAAAAAAGTTGAGTCATTCAGAATATAACTCTTGGCAATTATAAACAGGTGGGTAATACATGATAAATAAGTCATATTTAAATATAGGGGTTCGAATTTGTATCTACTTACAAATTCTTGTCGGTTACAGTATTTTCAACAACAGTTTTGCCGCTTCATCATGCGGTGTGCCAACCTACAATAGAGCAACACAGGACGGCATTTATCTTTGGCAAATTTGTGGTTCTAAAGAATGGTTCATGAGAGCCGTCGGTGGTGGCAGAGATTCTAATAATGAACTCAGAGTTGAAGGCAATTTAGTTCTCTCTAACCCTATCCAGAGCATCACTGAATTTAGTATCGATCCTCCCGATCCAAATGAGCTGTTTCCAGTACCAGATTTTGTGGATGCAAGTGATCGAAAAAATATTAAATTCAGATTTCGAGTCTGGCGTGATGGTCAGGATGGAATGGATTTTAAACTTCCGGCTAATACAACGACATGCCTGAAGATTCTGACTCCCGCAGGCATCCCCGTATTTGTTGGCAGGTCAAAAACCGAAATTACCCCACCGTTTAACCTGTTAACACTCGATGGCAATGGCTGTGCTGGAATTATGTCAACGCTGCAAATCTTATTGCTGGAATAGTTTGGTTTAACCCAAGTTCACAATATAGTTATTGATGACTAAAGCATAACGATGTGCTGAGAAATGCGGGCTAACACCGGATACATTAAGAATCCGCGGGTTATTCGAAGCGACCATCAATTCAACGGCCAGGTTTCCAGGTTCGCCTGATTATCAAGATATTCCATGGCGCATCCTGAATTCAAAAAAAATTGACTATCTGGTTCTCCAGCGTTGTGTGCTTTTGTGTAAACCCAGTGTTGAAAAATAATGCAATAGCTTAACGCCCGCCGCAGTATAAAATATCATCATTCCCATTGCTGCAGCTGGCGCAATATCACCGGCATCATCCATGTTTAACACCGCAACGGACGCCAGGTTGGTATTGGGGCCGTATAAAAATACTACCGCTGATACGGTTGTCATTGCATTTACAAACAAATAGATACTGATATCCAGTATTGCCGGTAAACTCACCGGAACGGTTACTCGCCAGAACATTTTGAAGACAGGTTGTTTTAATGAAGCAGAAACATCTTCGAATTCGCTGTCCATTTGCTTTAAGGCCGTAGAAGCCGTCAGGTGACTGACGGTATAAAAATGCGTGATGGTGCTGATCACAAGGATTATCATGGTGTGGTACAGGCTGTTCAACGGGTTAGTGGGACTGTTAAAAAAGAAAATATAGGCCAGGCCAAGTACCAGTCCCGGCACCGCCATGGGTAGCATCGCCAAAAACTGAAAAAGCATTCTACCCAGTGAGAATCGGCGCACTTTTTCAACGACATAGGAGCCGGTAAAAATGATGATTGTACCAAACACAGCTGTTAGGGTCGCCAGCTTTAGCGAGTTCCAGTAAGCGGCCCAGCCACCGCCATCCATCACATTAAAATTATAGTTTTTTAAACTTAAGGATAAATTGTAGGGGTAGAATGTTACCAGCGCGGCATACTGGCAAACAGCAACAATACCGACAATAAAAATTGTAAAAATGATCGCATAAGCCAGCATCAGACGATCAAAAAGTTTATCCGGCTTGGGCTCATAAGCTACCGCCCTTGAGGTTAATAAGGCAACCTGTTTCTTCTGTATGATTCGGTCAACTAAAAATGCAATGGCAGCGGGAATTAACAATACCACGCTGACTACCGCACCCATCTCGAAATTCTGCTGGCCGATGACCTGCTTATAGATATCTGTTGCTAAAACGTTAAAATCACCACCGATCACTTTCGGTGCACCAAAGTCGGTGATCGCCAGCGTAAACACCACAAAAGCGGCGCTGATAACACCATAACGCGCACCCGGCAACGTCACTGTCCAGAATGTTTTAAACTTGCTGGCATTTAGAACTTTTGCGGCCTCATAAAGACGTGCATCCGAGATTGAAAACGCGGTGGTCAGGATAATCAGGGCATGCGGCAGGGTAAAAAATACTT
>JAHEKD010000285.1 GCA_024638545.1 Gammaproteobacteria bacterium | reverse complement strand
TGTAGAGGGTGATGGTTAATACTTAACTGCCAAATTTACCCGGTACTTTTTTGAGATGACTGGCAGCAACCAGACCGTGGCCGTTATCATCTCATTGACCTTGCAAGGACTCTCCTGAGAGGGCAAAATTTGGAAATTAATGATCATTGTAGGTTGATATCTCAATCAGATTTTTGTCAGGGTCACGAATGTAAAATGAGGTGATCGGACCATTAGCGCCGGTTCTCGTGACAGGTCCCCGCTCAATTACAATTTTCTGGGATTTCATGTGCGCTTCGATTTCACCTGCGGCTGAGTCGGCGATCAGACATAAATCGGCTGAGCCGGGTGTAGGCAATGCGGCTTTAGGTTCGTATTCGTGGCCTAGCTGATGCAGGTTAAATTTGTAGCAGCCAAATCTTAATGCTTTTCGGTTATCCCCAAATTCAATTGTCTCCATTCCAAGACTGCGTTCATAAAAACGGCAGGTTGTTTCAATGCAGGTCACTGTCAATACAAGGTGATCAATTCTGGAAACTTTCATTTTATAAAGGTCTCTATCCACAGTTGATGCGCTTTTGTGTCTGCAGGCAAACAATCTCAAGCGTACTCAGTTTTAACAACTTTAATATATCTGCTCTATTGATCACTGGTCACATTTTTAATGCTATCTTTGGCTGACAACCAGGTTTGGTTGTAATATTTCAATTCAGGCTGAAATTTTTCAAAAAATGGCTTTCATCATTTGTATAACCATCATATAGTAGTCCAGTTTCAGGCACAGTACAGCCTAAGTAGTTCCAGGCTTGAAGATATTTAATGTGGATATATTTTGAATTGATTTATATCAATGTTATTCTCACATATCTAATGACATATTAGAGTAAATATTGCCCCATCTATTATTTAAATAATTAATGGATGGGGCAATATTTATCAATTTAATTCTATAAGGAGTTATAACAGTGAAAAAAACACTATTATCAATGACAGCAGTCGCCGTGCTGTCAACCCAAATCGGAATTGCCCAGGCTGATTGTGATGACGGCGAGATGGTGATTAAATTCAGTCACGTCACGAATACCGACAAGCACCCGAAAGGCATAGCTGCATCATTACTGGAAAACCGCGTCAATGAGGAAATGAATGGCGTGGCCTGTATGGAAGTTTTTCCTAATTCGAGTCTTTATGATGATGATAAAGTGCTTGAAGCACTTGCCAATGGCGATGTGCAGTTAGCCGCGCCATCGTTATCCAAATTTGAGGAATATACAAAAAAATACCGCGTTTTTGATCTGCCGTTTTTATTCAAGGATATAAATGCAGTCGATCGTTTTCAGAATTCAGAAACCGGTCAGGCACTTAAAGACGCAATGAGAAGGCGCGGTTTGCAGGGACTGGAATTTTGGCACAATGGCATGAAACAGCTATCAGCCAACAGACCTCTTGTCAGTCCTGAAGATGCAAAGGGATTGAAGTTTAGAGTTCAGGCATCGGATGTTCTGGTTGCTCAATTTGATCAACTTGGTGCGAATCCACAAAAAATGTCATTTAGTGAAGTCTACGGTGGATTGCAGACTAAGGTCGTTGATGGTCAGGAGAATACCTGGTCAAATATATATGGAAAAAAATTCTTTGAAGTGCAAGACGGCGTTACCGAAACCAACCACGGCATCATCGACTATCTGGTGGTGACGTCATCTGAATGGTGGGATGAGCTGGATCCCGCGATCAAGGATCCTTTTGCGAAAATTCTTAAAGAAGTGACTGAAGAGCGCAATGCCGCCTCATCTGCGGTTAATGAAGATAACAAGCAGGCGATTATTGACGCGGGTGGTGAAGTACGCAGCTTGACAGATGAACAGCGCGCCGCATGGGTTGAAGCGCTTAAACCGGTATGGGAGCAGTTTCAGGATGATATAGGCGCTGATATTATTGAAGCAGCAGTAGCCTCAAATAACATGTAATCAAATATAACCGATCAGGGTTTGCACCCTGATCGGGTTTAACACCTTCAGTAAAGGAGCGAGGATATGTCATCTAAAAACAGCTGGTCATCAGCTACAGACAAGCTAGAAGAAAATCTAATAGCAATATTTCTGGGGTTGATGACATTAATCACGTTCGCGAATGTCATCGCACGGTACGTTTTTAACAGTAATATTCTCTGGGCGCTTGAAGCAACCGTGTTTTTATTCGCCTGGCTGGTTTTGATAGGCGTATCGTACGGTGTAAAAAAATCAATCCATCTCGGAGTGGATGTGGTCTTGAATATAGTTTCGCCACCGGTACGCCGGGCGATGATTATCATTGCAGTGCTGTGCTGCCTGCTATTCAGCATTCTTTTATTAAAGGGAAGCTGGGATTACTGGTTTCCCTTTGTCGGTAAACGCGCGTTTCTGGAAACCGAAGATATACCCATGCCGGATATGCTGCAATTTCTGTCAACCTGGTTGAATGAGGGCGAGCGTTATGAAAAATTGCCAAGGTTTATACCCTATTTTGCGCTGCCATTAGGTATGTTTTTATTGACATTGAGATATCTGCAACTCACCTGGCGCGTGATTCGCGGTGAGGTTGACATGCTTATCGCCAGCCATGAGGTCGAAGATCAGCACCAGCAAGAGACAGACGAAAATACTAACCACAAAGCAGGAGGGTAGAAC
Source organism: Gammaproteobacteria bacterium (assembly GCA_024638545.1). Classification (GTDB taxonomy): domain Bacteria; phylum Pseudomonadota; class Gammaproteobacteria; order Arenicellales; family JAHEKD01; genus JAHEKD01. The sequence goes on along the minus strand of JAHEKD010000285.1, from coordinate 1,879 downwards.
AAATGGTTGTAGTTATCTTATTTCTGCTTGTTATTGGCTTGTTGTTAATCGGTGTACCCATTGCGATTGCGCTCGGTTTATCAAGTATACTGTTTCTAACAGTCTACTCAGATGGATCATTGGGTTCGATTGCCCAAACCTTGTTTTCTGCTTTTCACGGGCACTATACGCTGTTGGCAATTCCATTTTTTGTTCTGGCATCAGTGTTCATGTCAACCGGTGGGGTCGCCAATCGAATTATCCGTTTTGCGATTGCGGTTGTTGGGCATCTGAAAGGCGGATTGGCAATAGCCTCCGTATTTGCCTGCATGATGTTTGCAGCACTGTCCGGGTCATCGCCCGCAACCGTGGTTGCAATAGGGTCAATTGTAATTGCCGCCATGCATAAAGTTGGCTATACAAAAGATTTTGCTGCCGGTGTCATTTGTAACGCCGGTACCCTGGGGATATTGATCCCGCCATCCATAGTGATGGTGGTCTATGCCGCCGCGACCGATGTCTCCGTCGGGAGAATGTTTTTAGCAGGCGTCCTGCCGGGCCTGCTTGCCGGACTGATGTTAATGGTCGGAATCTATATTGCCGCAAGAATTAAGGATTTACCGGCTCAACCGTGGGCTGGCTGGGAGGAGGTCTTTGCTTCAGCACGAGATGCAATATGGGGCCTGTTACTGATTGTTATTATTCTTGGCGGCATCTATGGCGGTATTTTCACACCGACAGAGGCTGCGGCTGTGGCTTCTGTGTACGCGTTTTTTGTGGCAAATTTTATTTATAAAGATATGGGACCATTGGCATCGCATAATAATGAAAAAGGAAATATTGTTTGGAAAGTTATTACGGTACTGTGGCATAGGGACACACGAGAAGCCTTATTTCAGGCCGGAAAACTGACTATCATGCTGATGTTCATTATCGCCAATGCACTAATTTTGAAACATGTATTAACCGAAGAGCGCATACCGCAGGCAATAACCGAAGCCATGCTATCGGCGGGTTTTGGTCCAATCATGTTTTTAATCGTTGTTAACGTTATTTTATTGATTGGCGGTCAGTTTATGGAACCATCCGGACTGCTTGTGATCGTCGCGCCGCTTGTTTTTCCAATTGCCATCACTTTGGGAATCGATCCTATCCACCTCGGTATAATTATGGTGGTGAATATGGAGATTGGCATGATTACGCCACCTGTGGGTTTGAATTTATTTGTGACTGCTGGTGTGGCGGGCATGTCGGTATTGAATGTCGTCAGGGCTGCATTACCCTGGCTGGGAATTATGTTCGTGTTCCTGATTTTAGTTACATATGTACCCTGGATTTCAACATGGTTGCCAACGCTGATGATGGGACCCGAAATAATTACAAATTAACATAAATACGGTTTTTTGTTTTGTGATTTGAGTTAAGATAATGTATATTAAAACTGCAGAGGGGAGGTAATTTTAATATCATTATTGTTGGTTTTGATTACCTCATCTGTTGTTTTTTTGCATTTAATATGTGTGGTTTTTCATACATGGCAGATGATTAGTCACAGGGTTGGTTATCAGATTTAAGGGGGTATTATTCTTTCATGTTCCATACCGGGAGTGGACGATTTAAATTAGTTACGATAAGAAGTATATTTTCTCTAAAAATAGTCCCCATTTTTATTTGTACAATGCTAGTTGTTGGTAACGTCACGGCTACACATTCTGATGATGAAATCAAGGTGCCGGGCCTGTGGGCGGCTGTAAAAGACTTCTGGAATTTTCTCAATGCTTCGGAACAACCGGAGGATCAGGCGCTATCGGAAAAAGATGCTGAGGACAAGGACAAACAGCTGGTTGAACTGATAGGTGATGAATTGAGCAGTTCTGATGGAGCTGAGGATCTTGGGTTA
>JAHEKD010000284.1 GCA_024638545.1 Gammaproteobacteria bacterium | reverse complement strand
GTACACTGGCGAGCGTTTGTCCGGCATGCAGGTGTCAGGTTTTGTACTGGCCTGTATCGGACTGGTCATACTGTTTTTTCCAGGTCTTACTTCTCCATCATTAAATGGTGCATTACTCATGCTTGCAGCCGGTATCGCCTGGGGGATTTACTCGATTCGGGGCAAGGTTTCGGGTGATCCAACGGTTGTGACCGCCGGTAATTTTTTAAGAGCGGCGCCAATGAGTCTTGTATTAAGTTTGCTGTTCTACAATTCAATAGCGCTGGACCTTACCGGTGTCTGGCTGGCAATAACCTCAGGTGCACTGGCATCGGCAGTCGGATACGCAATATGGTACACGGCCTTGCCTTTACTGGAATCCAGCACTGCCGCCGGCGTCCAGCTCAGCGTGCCGGTCATTGCGGCATTCGCAGGCGTGCTGTTTCTCGCTGAACCGATCAGTTTGCGTTTGTGGCTGGCTTCATTTTTAATCCTGGGCGGGATTGCGCTGGTCATCAAAATGAAAAGCCGGTCTTGATGTGTCGATGATCAGGTCGCTCAATCAGCTTGTTGAATGGAGTTAGCGGCTTCAAAAAACATATTTCTGAACCATCGGTGTATCCTGTCGTTTTGATATCGCACCTGCCGGATATATTATGCGTTAACGCTTTATCAGCTGCCGTCCTGGTAGTACTATGCTTACCTATTGCTCTATATAATCGCTTACATGTTTGACGATACGTTGATGGTCACAATTGCAGTGGTTACTTTGGGGCACCGTAAATTGCAGGAAAATCAGGGGCGTTGTCTAAAGCTGATTTCGGGGTTGGTAATAGAGGTGCTTGGTTTAGCGCTTATTGCCGCACCACAACTGTTAGTGTTTTAAATATTACGTGACCGTCGCTTCAATCATTAACTTCTTGATTGAATGTTACATTTCCATAAAATTATTTTTGGGGTCCAAGATCGCATTTTCCAAGTTCGCACCCTCTCGAGATCTTTAAATGTGGCGTTGCCTGAAAAAAGCAGCCATTGCGAATTTAGTATCTTGTCACCGGAATAGAAGTGTGTCTGGTTTTTATACAGATTCAAGAATATACTGATATGAATATGTAGGAGCTACTTTTCATGCAGTCAGTTTCTCTTCATTGAAATTAGCAAAGTAGCCATACCTCCAAATTAGAAAGGTTAAGCTCAGAGGTCGATTGGATGTTCATAAATAAACAATTACTTGCCAGCACCCCGTCAAAGCACCGTGGTTACGTCGACGTAAGCGATATGAAACATTTGTGGCGCTACTTGGCATGGACAGTAATCGGCCTGTTAATCACACTCTGTTTGCAACCGGTAATGGCCCAGCAATCACCAGGCGATATTCTTAAAGCCGTTATTGGTTTGCAGGCAACCATTCGTGACGATGCCCGAACCGCTGCCTCGCTGGGTACCGAGCGTCAAGGCAGTGGCGTGTTGATAGACGACGACGGCTTAATTCTGACCATCGGTTACTTAATACTGGAAGCGACTTCGGTCACTGTCACTACTCATGAGGGCTTAAACATCAACGCTGCTATCGTGGCCTACGATCATAAAACCGGATTTGGCCTGGTGCGTGCCGACGAGCCGTTAGGCATCGAGCCAATAGAACTTGGAGATTCCAGCACATTGCAAGCCGGTGACCCGGTGTTTGTGATCGGTAGTGACGGCACGGACTCCATAGGCCCTGCTCGGGTAGTCTCTCGACGCACGTTTCCAGGCTATTGGGAATATCTGTTGGAAAACGCTATTTTCACATCGCCGCCATACCGGTCTTTTAGCGGCAGTGTGCTGCTGGGGAGTGAGAGCAAGCTCGTGGGCATTGGATCACTTATTGTCCAGGATGCCGCTGCCGGCCATTACACTTTGCCGGGAAATATGTTCGTCCCTATAAACGCCTTGAAATCCATTCTGGAGGCGCTGATCACAACCGGACGCGACCCAAATCCGCGACGCCCGTGGATCGGTGTGTATACGGAAGAATATCGCGGACACGTGCTGGTGAGCCGCATCGCTGCTGACAGCCCGGCGATGGATGCAAACATTAAACCAAACGACATTATCTTAAAGGTTGCTGAAACGGCGGTATCAGATATGGTGGGTTTTTTTCGCGCCATGTGGGCGCTTGGCCATGCCGGGGTCGAAGTGCCGCTGGTGGTGTTGCGCGGTTCAGAAATTATCACCATCACTGTCCTCTCCACTAATCGGTACAAATGGTTGAAACTTGCTCCACAGCGTTTAACTGCATTTTTTCCATAGCTGAGCTAAGCCATCTTTGTTGAAACCGGCATCTTCCTGTACCGGGCTTCCATTTCAAGTCAAGATTTCAAACTAGCGAAAGTTGGCCTGAAGATATTTCCTTGATTTGTCGTGGACTGGGATCGGTAATAAATGAACACCATTTTTATTAATATTTTTTACCGATACCGACAACAAAGAGGGGTGAACATTTTTTGATGATTCATAATTGAGAAATTTTTACTGGAGCCGCGAGGCCGAGGCTCAGAGACGGGTCGGGGATTCCCGCTTTAAACTACCAACTTCCCTCCTGGATTTAGGAGAACGGAGGAATAAAATATCATCGCTGCCTTTCATTTTGACATCTAAAATCCGCTCACCCGTTGAATCAGCCAGAAAGCGGCCAGCCCACCAATACCATAGGCTGGTAATTGCCAAATCCAGGCCAGCCATTGATTACGAAACCTGTGCAAAAACCTGATCAATACCAGAATAACCGCGATAAACATCAGCTGGCCCAGTTCCACACCCACGTTAAACATTAACAGGGCCAGTGGAATCTCGTTATCTGGCAGGCCCACCTCCGCCAACGCCCCGGCGAAACCAAAACCGTGCAGCAGGCCGAAAACAAAAGCCACAATCCACGGTTTGCGAACCGTCAGGCTGGTATCCCCACGGTTGACCTTTACCATTTCACTGGCGAGAAACAGAATTGAGAGAGCAATCGTGGCCTCGATTGGTGGTCCGGGTAGATGCAATAATCCCAGGGTGGCTGTGGCCAATGTAATACTGTGGGCCAGCGTGAAAGAGGTTACGGTCAGCAACAGGCGGCGCCAACCGCTGACAATCAGCAACAAAGCAAGTACAAAAGCAAGGTGATCGTAACCTGAAAGGATGTGATCGATGCCGAGTATGGTATAGTCAGCGGCCACCTCCCAGCTTGAGCGCTGTCCCTGGATTTCGAACCATGGTTGACCCGGTCGCGCGACTGCAGTTGCCTCGACTCCACTCAACCAAGATATACGGACAAACACGTCGGTAATGGTCGCCTCAAGCCCTTTGAATCGAATCGTTTTACCGTCGATATCTCCGCCTGGCACAAAAACAAGGCGCCGATACATATGAGAGTCCGATAATTGCTGAGTTGTAGGCTCACCGACAGTATGCCAGTCGACGGGCAGTTTCAACTGCGCTGGGTGCGGTTTGCCGTAATAGATGGGTGCTCGCCAGATCAACTCATAACGTTCCGAAGTCAGCTGCCGGACGTCGAGTGAACCCGGCTGCAGTTCGTGGGCCGATGCCTGAAATAATAGGCTGGTGAAGGCAAGCAACAGGAAAATGCTCAGGCAGAAGGTGTATTTCCTCATTCTGCTGATTGATCCGATTCAGCACCCGTGTTTTCAGTCATCCCAGCACCAGCCCCGTCCCTTTTCTCTACAATGATCTCGTAGCCTTCACGTAGTTTTTGGTAAGTGATATCCTTGAGTTCCAGGCGGCGCTGGACCATATAATCACGCTCAACCTGTTTGCGAACTTCCTCCAATGCTGGAAAGCGTTCCGTCTGCTTTGCGCTCACCCTGACCAGGTGGTCACCATAAGTGGAGTTAAACGGACCGCTCCATCCGCCTGGCTCCAGCACAACTATCTGCTGCGCAAATAAATCTCCGAAAATTCGCGCGATCTGGTGCTGGGTCGCAAGCAAAAACTCCTGTTCCAACAGCGTTGGATCACCTTCTGTTTCGGGAGGGGCACCGTTATTCAGCCGATTTAGCGTCTGCATGGCGTCAGCCGCAAGATCCTGATGTTTATCGGGGTTGAGAAATACTTGAGTGAACGAAATCCGGGTTTCCTGCCGGAATTTTTCCGGGTGGCGCTGCATGAACTCAATGAGTTGCTCGTCCCCAGGGGTGGTTTCTGTCGCCAGATCCTCAAGTAAAAATTCCAGCTTCTGGCGCATCCGTTGACGCACAACCGCGTCATCCCGGTCGAGCCCCATGGCCAGGGCCTGGCGATAGTAAACTTCTTCGCGGACATGACCCTCGATCAGCGCTGCCAGCTCGATATCGGTAGGCAGTCGCAGTCGGCTACGCTGGAATCGGGCAGCGAGTTGCTCCAACTGGCCGGAGCCGACCAGTATATGATTTGGCACCGTGTTTTCCTCTTCCTGCCTCAGTTCGTAAGCCGTGAACAGCACGGTGCCGATGAGCAGAAAATGGACAACCGGCTCTTTCCAGAGAGCCTTCAACCCACCAAACCAGGCTACAGGTAGTTACGACTCTGGC
>JAHEKD010000283.1 GCA_024638545.1 Gammaproteobacteria bacterium | reverse complement strand
TATCCCCTTATTCTTCTATTCCCGTACTGTTGTTTTAATTTACCCCTAAATCAATTTGTTCACCTACCCCTGAAAACATACCCTGTATAACCCTTACGTTTTGCAACCCCTCATCTTTTATTCCCGTTGTCTTGTTTTTTATTTATCCCTAATGCCTTACTTTGTATAGCCCTTACGTTTTTCTCAACTTACTTTTTTGTATCCCCTTATTCTTCTATTCCCGTACTGTTGTTTTAATTTACCCCTAAATCAATTTGATTGCCTGGCGTTTTTTTGTTGTAGCGTTTACTATTTACCGGTCTGATTGTCATTAAATTTTTGTAATCCTTTTAGTTAAATTTTATTTAATATTCAATATGTTATGAACTAAATCTGACATGGAAGCTATTATAATCATAAAAAAATAAAAATCACTGGCAAACAGCTGTTTGTTACATTTGTTATGTTTTCTGTTAACTGGATTTAATTTTGAGGAGTCGGTGACAAATGAGAATTATGATGACTAGATTTGTCATTGAGATGAGAAGCACATTCACCAAGTCGTGCGGGCTAGATGGCCAGATGCTTATTGATTACAGTCTTACTTTTTTTAAGCTGATCTGAATCTCCCTGCCAGACTATTTGTCCTTTCTCAATAATAAAATGCAGGTCCGCGATATTTAATAAGTCATTTATATTTTTATCGACGATTAAAATTGACTGGTTCAATGATTTTAGTTTTTCCAGGCATCGCCAGATTTCCTGTCTCAGCAGCGGCGCCAGGCCTTCAGTTGCTTCATCAAGTATCAGTAATTTTGGATTAGTCATCAGTGCCCGGCCGATCGCCAGCATCTGCTGCTCACCACCTGACAGCTGGGCGCCCATGTTGTGTTTGCGCTCAGCCAGTCTGGGGAACAGGCTATATATTTCTTGTTCGTGCCAGCTCTGGCCGAGCTCTGATCTGCACGTTGCGATCAAATTTTCCCTGACCGTCAGGTTTGGAAATATCTGGCGTCCCTCTGGCACATAGCCAATGCCCATTTGGGCAATTTTCCAGCTCGGCAGCTGGTCGATTCGCTGGTTATCAAAAATGATCTCGCCCCGGTGTGATCTTGCCAGTCCCATTATGGTTTTCAAGGTAGTGGTCTTACCCATTCCATTTCGGCCCAGCAGGGTTACGATGTCGGCCTTGTTGACAGAAAGCGCGACATCCTCGAGTATCTGTGACAAGCCATAACACACAGATAAATGTCTGACCTCAAGCATCATTGCCTGACTAGCCCGCATTTTCATAAAATCAACCTGCCTGCTGTCAATTGAACGGTCATGATGCCTTCAATGGTGACCTAAGTAGGCTTCAATGACGACTGGATCCCGGCGAATGCTTTGCGGCATACCCGATGCAATAATCTTGCCGGAGGCCATTACGGAAATTTTGTCTGCCAGCTTGAATACGGCCTCCATATCGTGCTCAACAAGTAATATGGCAACTGAATCCTTGATGGAGTTCAATAATGAAATCATTTTTTCACCATCCATTAAAGACATGCCGGACATTGGTTCGTCCAGTAACAGGATTTTTGGTCGGGTCGCCACACACATGGCAATTTCCAGCCGGCCCTGTTCGCCATGGGACAACTCGCCGGCGAGCCGGCTGGCGACGTCAGATAATCTGAACTGCTCTAGCAGTTCACTGGCGTGATCCTGAAGGAGCTTGTTTTTAGCCGGATTTTTCAGGCCGACTGCATCTTCATGAGCATGTGCCATCAATGCGATTAACATGTTATCGAGCACACTGAATTCATTAATGATGGATGTAATCTGGTAGCTATGCGCAATACCGGCCTGGGCACGCCTGACCGTCGGCAGCCTGGAAATATCTGAGCCAAGATAATCGATTTCCCCGCTGTCCGCCCTGATTTCACCTGTGAGAAGTCCAATGGCCGTCGACTTTCCTGCGCCATTAGGGCCAATCAGGGCATGGATCTTAGCTTTTTCTAATTTAATCGAGAAATCATCCACGGCAATCAGTCCGGCATACTGCTTGCTGAGATGCACTGCGTCCAGGAACACCGTCACGTCTTTTTGCCGGTTATGCTGGCGTAAAATCCCTGTCGTGAGGTCAACACCATGATGATCAGAATAACACCGACAACAAAATGCCAGTGATCAGTGTAGCTGGAGAGAACTTCCTCCAGGCCCAGCAAAATTAATGCGCCGTAAAACCCGCCAAACAGGGAACCGATGCCGCCAAGAATAACGATGATCAGAAACTTGCCGCTCAGGTTCCAGTGCAGGTAGTCCGGACTGACATATTGGGTGAGATTCGCCATTAACGCACCAGCCAGCCCGGCGCCCGCAGCGGAAAAAACAAATATCAGCAGCTGATATTTAAACGGCGATATGCCCAATGCAACCAGGCGCTGCTGATTAAACTTTGCTGCCTTGATGATTAATCCCAGGCTTGAACGCGTCAGCTTGATCGAGCCTGCCAGGTAAAAAACCAGGCACAGCAGGCAGACATAGTAGAATTGCGTATCATCATTGAGGTCTACACCGGCAAGTTCATTTCGGCCGTAAAGGCCAAGGCCATCTTCACCGCCATATTGCGGAATAGAGATAATCAGAAAATAGACCATCTGCGCCAGCGCAAGGGTTATCATTATAAAATAAACACCGGCTGTTCTAAGTGAAATTATGCCAACAAGCAGTCCCAGCAACATGCAGACGATGACCGCAATCGGCCAGGTTAAGAGCGCGTTGCTGGTACCGGGAAATAGATAAAAGACTAACAGACCGTTTGAACCGTGATGGGACAGCACGCCGCAAACGTAGGCACCCATTCCAAAAAACGCAGCATGTCCGAAGCTAACCAGTCCCGCCTGCCCGATAATCAGGTCGAGGCTCACACCTACCAGTGCGTAGATCAAAATCTTGGTAACGATGGAAATATAGTAAGACTCACCGATCGAGGCCAACACCGGCGGTAGCGCCAGCAGCGCGATAAACGTCACGATGATAACGCAGTTTGATCTATTAAGGCTGATCATAACCGGGTGAACAGCCCCTTGGGCTTGAAGACCAGTATAACCGCCATCAAAAGATAAATGGCAATCGAAGCCAGTGAACCGCCCACGGCAGCGCCATCGGAGGCAGACATAAAGGTTTTAAAAAACTGGGGTAAATAAGCCCGCCCCAGCGTGTCAACGATGCCAATCACCAGTGCGCTGATAAATGAACCTTTTATTGAACCAATGCCACCGATGACGATGACCACAAACGCTAAAATCAGCACGCTTTCACCCATGCCGATCTCGACCGCATAGATTGGCCCCGCCAGACCGCCTGCCAGTGCGGATAATACAGCCCCGAATGCAAAGATGCCTGTATAGAGTTTGTTGATATTTACGCCCAGTGCCTGGACCATTTCACGATTACTGGAACCGGCGCGGGTCAACATGCCAATTTTGCTGTAGAAAATGAACAGGTACAGGATCAGCAAGATGAAAATCCCGAGCGCGATGATGGCCAGTCGATAAGCAGGATAGCCAGCCTGACCGAACAGTTTAACGGTGAAATCAAGAGATGGCGGGATATTAATATAAAGGGGCTGGCTTCCCCAAATCATCTGTACGCTTTCATTAAAGAACAGGATCAGGCCGAAGGTCGCCAGTACCTGGTAGAGATGGTCGCGGTGATAAAGGTGGCGCATGATCAGGTATTCAATAATCACGCCGAGTATTGCTGCCGTGACGATAGCGGCACAAAGCCCGATAAAAAATGAACCGCTGTACTGTGTGACGGTAGCAGTGATGTATGCCCCGACCATGTAGAGCGATCCATGGGACAGGTTTATCAGTCCCATAATCCCAAATACCAGCGTCAGGCCCGATGCAAGTAAGAACAGCGTCACCCCAAGCTGCAGGCCGTTAAACAGCTGTTCAAGCAGCAGGATCATGTGTGGCAGGCCTGCATGATCAAAGTCTTTGGTACTGGTGTGGATATTGCATCACTAACGGTACAGACTCTACCGGAAACACTTCACCTGAAATTTTGTTTTGGACCTTTGTTTTATAGTGTTCCATCAACAACCGTTGTCTTACAGGTGCAGTATGCAGGTCAGCCGATTAAACGATCAACGTTTTAGGCTGGCTAATCTATTTCCATCAAAACTGACACTCTCCGGCATACGCATCCTGATGGTTCTCAAAAACTTTTGTGGCCAGTTTGTTTGTGACTTTGTCCCCGTCTTTAACCACTTCACGTATGTAAATATCCTGTATCGGGTGATGGTTCGGACCAAACCTGAAATTGCCCCTGACCGAGTCAAATTCAGCTTTCTCAAGTTCAGCGATGAAGGCATCCAGCTGTGCAAGGCCGCCGGTTGACTTGAGCGCGCTGGCAATCAGGTTGGCAGTATCGTATCCCTGGCTGGCATAGAGTGTCGGTGTTCGATCATATTTGGTTTTGTATGCATCGACAAACTGCCTGTTGGCCTCGTTGTCCAGATCATGGGACCACTGTGAGCCATTCATAACGCCGACCGCTGCATCCC
>JAHEKD010000282.1 GCA_024638545.1 Gammaproteobacteria bacterium | reverse complement strand
CGTGATTCCAGTTTGAACAGGCTGGGTGTATTGTCGATAAACCGGGTGGTACAGTCACCCGCCCTGAAGGTTTCATGATCCAGCAATTTAATTAAAAACCGAATATTGGTCTTAACGCCGCGAATTCGAAATTCCCGAAGCGCCCTTTGCATGCGTTTGACCGCATCCTCAAACAAGCGGCCGCGCGCAGTCACCTTCACCAGCATTGAATCATAAAATGGATTGACAATTGCCCCGGAAAACGCACTGCCTGCATCAAGCCGAATGCCCATGCCCGAAGCCGAACGATAATGCGTAATTCGGCCGTAGTCGGGCATGAAATTATTCTGGGGTTCCTCTGTCGTCACCCTGCACTGGATGGCAAAACCAAAACACTGCACATCATCCTGATGATTAATGCCTATCGCCGTATCTGCTAAATCTGCACCCTGAGCCACCATGATCTGAGATTTAACAACATCAATACCCGTTATCTCCTCGGTAACGGTGTGTTCCACCTGGATTCTTGGATTGACTTCAATAAAGTAAAATTTTCCTGCGGCGACATCAACCAGGAACTCGACCGTGCCGGCATTTGCGTAATTTGCCTGCTTGCCAATGTCCACGGCCCCCTGGCAAATTTCCATACGCAAAGAATCGGAAACATTGGGCGAAGGAGCGATTTCAACTACTTTCTGATGGCGCCTTTGAACAGAGCAGTCACGTTCAAACAGGTGCACCAGATTACCATGTTCGTCACCCAGCAACTGAACCTCAATGTGTTTAGCCTTTTTGATAAATTTTTCAATAAAAACTTCATCACTGCCGAACGCGTTCAGAGACTCACGACGTGCAGCTTCAAATGCCTCTGCAAGCTCATCGTTGGAGTTGACGATACGCATACCCCTGCCGCCGCCCCCGTGTGCGGCTTTAAGAATCACCGGATATCCCATTTTTCTTGCGTATGTTTGAGCCTCAGTAATACTTTTCAGCACGCTGGCGCTGCCACTGAGTACCGGGATGCCTGCTTTTAATGCCAGTTTCCGAGCGCTGATCTTATCGCCAAGCCATTTTAAAGTGCTTGTACGGGGCCCTATGAAAATGATGCCATTGTCGCGGCAGGCTTTTGCAAACGCCGGATTTTCAGATAAAAAACCATATCCAGGATGAATTGCGTCAACATCATGCTGCCTTGCTATACGCAGTATTTCAGCGATATTCAGGTAATTCTTTATGGGCTCACCAGGCTCACCTATCAAATAAGCTTCATCAGCCTTAAAACGATGTAATGCAAAGCGGTCCTCATGTGTATAGAGGGCAACAGTGCGTATGCCCAGCTCTGTTGCTGTGCGAAATATCCTGATGGCAATTTCGCTGCGGTTGGCCACTAATAGCTTTTTTATTTCAGACATTCATACTCCGCTCGATAGTCAGGTGCAAAAACATGGATAACATTATATTGGAACCAATAGCTTGTCGAGATAATTTATAATATATAAGAGGATTTGTTAAAATTTACAATGTTCTACCAGATTACAACCAGGGCGAAGTAACGTGTCAAAAAAAATTATTTTACTTATCAATTTCGTAATTCTCTGCGGCTGCTCAAATATTGAGAAAAAGACCCTCGAAGCGCTGGAGGCAAGCGAATATGCGTTCATTGAAAAAGAATGCGAGTTAAACAAACATTTTGAAGATGAACCGGAGTTTTATACATTTGCAAAAACTGAATTTTGTTCGGGTGAGATCAACATTACCCAGCTCGATAGCATATCCAAATCAGAATCTATTGTAGACTACCAGATCACCTTTAAAGCCAAACAAAGAAAGCTCAAAAAATGGCTGCGCGCATATGGATTGATGGAGGCCAGAAAATTACCTTCGCCCGAACAACAGCAAATCAAGGCTATTATCGAGAAAATTACCGAAGAAAAACGTGACTGGATTTATACCAAACAGACCGTTAAATTAAACCTAACTAAAGACGGCTGGATTGTTCAGGATATCATTCGTTGAGTATAGCGCAATCACGCTGTAACTGGACAAATTTAACCAGATCGCCACAAATCTTATGATAAACATCTCGATAGAGCTTGTCGCGAGCATACGTATACTGTTTGAAAGATCTATTTGTTCGGGTTTTGCCTCGAAACTCCTGCCAGAACACAATATATTCCTTATTCAATATGCAGACGTTGAGATCGCTTTCTAAGATCGCCCGCATTCTGGCAGCCGGACTCTGTGTTTGAAGCTTATTCAAATTTTCAAACCATGATCGGTAATACAGCTGAGAATGAAATTTCTGCGCTTCCAGGAGCAGCCTCCTTTTGTTGGATAAAGTGAAGGTTGATCATCCCTCTTGAGAGTTGGGCTTTGAACAGAATCTTGCTCACTGATGAATTTTCGATGCCGACTTCTATAATTGTATCCAGATTCGCCTGGATTAGTTTTCGCCTGTGAAGCGGTGTATTTACAATCCTTTTTCTACATTTTAAGGCTTCACTTTTAGTCACGGCGTTGTGGCCTTGCAGGTTATGATTCAGGTTTGGAATCCACTATAATCCTCTCACAGTCAAGGAACAATAGTACGTTCATTTCCACAACAAAGACACCTCCAGGTAAAGCAGGCAGCGTGTATCACATAACTGAAAGGCAGAACTAATCCGACATTTTACAATGACCAGACACACGACTAAAGGCTTCAGATCTGCATTAATATCATCATGGGCGCTGCTTTTTGGCTTCGGTATCCTGATGATCGGTGATGGTTTGCAGGGAACCTTACTGGCCGTTAGAGCAGATCTGGAGGGGTTTTCCACCACCACAACCGGGATCATCATGTCATCGTTTTACCTGGGATTTCTCTTTGGATCAATTCTGACACCCAGGATAGTGGTTTCCGTTGGACATATACGCGTATTTGCGGCCCTGGCCGCTTTAGCCTCTGCGGCAATACTGGTTCATGCGCTGTTTATCAGCACTGAAATCTGGATTGGATTACGATTGATCAGCGGCTTTTGCCTGGCTGGGTTATATGTTGTTGCCGAAAGCTGGCTTAATGATAAGGCCACTAATGAAACACGTGGACAAATATTATCGCTTTACATGATCGTGACCTATATCGGCGTTGCCATAGGACAATTACTCCTGAACTATGCGGACCCTTCAGGTTTTCCGCTCTTTATTCTGATTTCGATTCTCATTTCAATTGCCGTAATCCCGTTACTTCTGTCAGCGAGTGCCACAATCAGTTTTGAAGAGTCATCAAATCTAGGCCTGGTTGAATTAATTAAAATATCCCCGGTAGGCAGTGCGGGTATGTTTGTAATCGGCTTCGTGTCGGCGGCTTTTTTCTCTGTTGGACCCATATACGCAAAAAGAGTTGGCCTTGATCTGGAAAATGTCTCCTATTTCATGGCGATCAGTGTACTTGGGACAATACTTTTACAATGGCCTGTTGGATATGTATCAGATCACTTTGACCGCAGGCGTGTTATCGTGGTGATCACGTTCCTGGCGGCCTGCTCAGCGGTTATCTGTGCGCTTATTCCAGGCACATCAACAACCAGCCTGCTCATTTCGGTTGGCGTGTTTGGCGGCCTGTCGCTACCGCTCTACTCCCTGTGTGTTGCCTATACAAATGATCGACTTGATCCCAGTGAAATGGTGGCGGCAAGCGGCAGCCTGGTATTGATAAGCGGCATCGGCGCGGTACTTGGTCCGTTTTTAGTTTCCGCCATCATGGCAGGATTCGGAATACTCTATTTTTTCCCGACCCTTGCTGTTGCATTTGGGTTTATGACCGTAATCGCGCTAATCAGGAGGAAAGCGCGAAAAACCGCTGTCAAAAGCAGCTCTTCAACCATGATTCCAAGTGCCTATCACTATACGAGCACCGCGGTTGAAAACACCCAGCAGTACGTTAAAGATGAATATGATGAATATGACTGAGTTGTTGATACAGCGTCTTCTCAGTGATTATGGAACATCGTGCATTTTTAGTTGTAATGCGAACGAATTTCAGTCACACTGACTTTACTTACTTGCTATATTTGTAAAGAGAGAGACAGTTATAATAGCACGCTGGCAAATCACGGCAAAATTCGGGCACAAACAGCAAGCCATAGACCTCATAAAGCAGTGGAACGAACAGATTGGTTCGCAAACGGATATTGATATGTCGAAGGTGCGTATCGTCACAGGATCCGTTGGTGCAAGCGAGGGGCTCGTCGAAATAGAATATGAAATTGATGACCTGCAGGATCTTGATGGCTTCTTTTCCAAAATTGCTACTATCCAGATACACAGCGAATAGGGCAAGAAAATGGGTGAGGTTATTATTTCAGGATCAACACGCTGGGAAGTATACAAAGTCGTTTGACTAACTGGTTATGATGACAAACAGAAAAATCGCTGACCCGCATCATCATCTATGGGATTTACGACCAAAGGCCGGCATTATGTTATCAGCATATGTGCCGGCACAAGGGCCCGCAGGCATCGTTGACACGATGTCGAGGACCCTGACCGAGTAAAATGCCCACAGGGCGTGGCAAGGG
>JAHEKD010000281.1 GCA_024638545.1 Gammaproteobacteria bacterium | reverse complement strand
GACTCGCAGTTTGCCCGTCTGTGTGAATTACTTGAAGTTCAACAATTGGCCGAGGATGAAAAGTTTTCGACCAATAAAGCCAGAGTGCTTCATCGTGATGAGTTAACTCGGCTGTTAGGGGCGGAACTGATTAACAATGCCAGTGATTATTGGCTAAATGCGCTGACGGTGAAGAAAATTCCATGCGGTGCAGTTAATGATATTGAGCAGGTTTTTAATCATCGCCAGGTAAAGCATCGAAATATGCGTGTCTCAGTGCCACATGAAAAAGCAAAGCAAGTTGATTTGGTTGCAAATCCGATTAAGTTCTCCAAAACCGGCATTAATTACAGGCTACCGCCACCCATGCTAGGTCAACATTCAGTCGAGATACTTTGTCAATGGCTTGAGATAGATGATCATACCGTCGATGATCTGATAAGGCAGGGGGTTATCAGTCAACTGAGTTAATGAAGATCACTGTTAACGCAGAATCCCGGATGTTGAAAGAACTCTGGGAACACAACCTGAACGATGAAATAAAATCCTGGATTACCTGCCGGTCTGGATTCGTGCGTGTTGACTGAGCTAAACGAATGTTTCCCGCGCTCAGTTCATTAAATTGACAGTGCCGTGATATCTTACTGTTTATTTGCAAGCTCATTGATCTCGCGTAAGAGATAAATGGCGTGGCCCGGCCTGGAGATTTTTTCGAGCAGAGTTAATCGCATATCTTCATCGGTGACGGCACAGATGCGAAATGCCCGCGTAGATACAGAAAGTGTTGGCCCCGGTGGTGGTACAATTTCAAAATACTTGATTTTATTAAGGGCGTGTTCGAAATCACCCTTCCACACGAACGGTTTGGTACTAAGCGTTACGTTTCGTCTGTTTAGCGTTAACGTCGATCGATTGAAAATCTCACTTAAGGCTTTGTACAACAACAGGACGCCAACCACAACCAAAACAAGCAAAACCAGAATCGACGCATCTGCGCCTTCCAGCCAGCTTTCGGCAACCTGATTTAAAATGACAATTAACCAGACACAGGCCATGCACAGTAAAAGGAAGCTGCCTTTTTTTCGCCAGCGGCGAGATATTTGAAGCGAATTCGAGTCTTTGGTTATTTGCAGGTTATCGGGCTTTATCGGCTTCAACTGCGTTTTAGGAATCAAAACTTCATCATCTGCCGGATCAGACTTTTTCTCGATTTGATAAGTTGAACCGCAATATTTACATACCAGTATTTTTTGATAATCATCGCTACGGTCCAGGACTGCGGAACAGTTTTGACACTGTAGTCTCGTAAGGTTGCCCATATGTTATTTCTAATTTAAGTACCTGAAAAAGCACTGTAGGTAACGTGCTCATTTAATTTAATTTGCAACTTTTCTGATTGCCGGGCTCTAAATTGCTGGTCGGCTTTCATCAAAATTTCATTGTTTTGATCGATGCGCACCTTGATCAGTAAATCCAGCGGTCGCCATGACTGTTGCAAAATATCCACGCAGCGTCCATTTTCAGCGTCAATTTGTACATCCTCCGGATGCAGCCAGATATCTACGCAGTCACCCGACTCGACATCGCTTGTATGAGCGAGGTCAATATTAATCGTTCCTAGCGGGGTCTCGGCTTTATGTTGATTAATGCAGCGTGCTTTAATAAAACTGCCGCGACTTATAAATGCGGCAACCTCACGAGTCGAAGGTTTGTGATAGAGGCTGTCGGGTGATCCGCTTTGTATGTCGGTGCCATCCATTAGCATGACTATATGATCACTGATTGCCATGGCGTCATTCTGATCATGGGTGACCATGATCGTCGTGGTTTTTTGCTGTTTCAATATATCGACAAGCTCAATGCCAACCTCTATTTGCAGGTCCTGGTTGAGATTGGCAAAGGGTTCATCGAGTAATAGGACATCAGGATCGGCAACCAGGGCACGTGCCAGGGCAGTACGCTGTTGCTGGCCGCCGGAAAGTTCATGCGGATGTCGATTTACAAGGTGGGACAAATGCAGCTTTTTGATAAGCCGTTTTAAGTGATTATCCGATGATGTGTTGGTTTTCAGCCCGGTGCGAATGTTCTCATATACGGTCAGATGCGGAAACAGCGCATGATCCTGAAAAACCATGCCAACATTACGTTTGTCAGGCGCAACAGTAAATCCTTTGCGGTTAACAAGCTTGCCGTTAATATAAAGTTCACCTTTGCAAACAGGCTGAAAGCCTGCGATGGTGTTTAACAGTGTTGTTTTGCCACTGCCGCTTGGCCCGAGTATGGAGGTCAGTGATTCACGACAAACATCAAAACTGACATTTTTAAGAATGTTGTTTTTACCAATACAGCTGCCTACTTGAATGGCTTGAATTGCAAATTGGTTCATGAGAGGTTTCCGGATTCGGCCAATAAGAATTCCATCAGTGCTTTTTGTGCATGCAGTCTGTTTTCTACTTCATCCCAGATGACGCTCTGTGGCCCATCGATAACTTCAGCATCGACTTCATAGCCACGATATGCCGGCAGGCAGTGCATGAACAGCGCATCCGGTTTTGCACGTTTCATAAGCATCTCTGTGACGGTGAAGTCTTTGAATATTTTCTCACGCTGCCTCTTTTCAGATTCCTGGCCCATGCTGGCCCAGGTATCCGTGATGATTACATCCGCATCATCACAGGCTTGATTTGGCTCACTGGTGAGCCTGACTCGATCACCATTGGTTTGTATGATTTGTGGATCTGGTTCGAATCCACGCGGGCAGGCGATCGAGATATGAAAATCAAATAATCTTGCGGCATTGATCCAGGAGTGGCAAACATTATTGCCGTCACCTACCCATGCGGCCTTGATATCTTTAGCGCTGCCTCGATGCTCAATATAGGTCTGTATATCGGCCAGGACCTGGCAGGGATGGTATAAATCTGAAAGTGCGTTAATAACAGGCACGCTGGCGTTTTGCGCCAGTTCCTCGATAGTGGTTTGCGCATGAGTTCTGATAATAATCAGATCTACCAGCCGTGACAGGACTTTGGCAGTATCCGATATGGGTTCGCCGCGGCCAAGTTGAGATTCTTCAGGCGACAAGAAAATACAGCTGCCGCCAAAGTCAGAGACACCGGTGGCGAATGAAACCCGCGTACGTGTAGAGGGTTTTTCGAATATTAGTGCAACACTGCGCCTTTGCAGTGGCTGTGGCTGCACGTTCAATGCTGTAGATTTTAATTCTATCGCACGCTCAATTACTGATTGCGCTTCAGCAACCGATAAATCCAGCAGCGATCTGAGATGTCGAGTCATGGCTCAGTACTTTATAAAACCAACGCTAATTCTATCTGATCAGATGCTTTTAGTGTAATCCAAGTTTTCAAAGATTCCCGGATGGCAACCTGCCCAGTATCTGAAAAGATGGCGAGGCAGGTGAAAATCCAGGTTAATTTTTAAAACTATCTCGGACGGATACTGAGTCAGTTTTACACTAAGCATGTGAAAACCATTACCTTTTCAGCCTTGAAAAATAGATTCTTCCAATCTCCGAAGGACTGCCATGGATGCATTAATCAGTGCATTTTTTCCAAACGCAGATACGATAAAAGTTATAGAATTAGCTGGCTGCAAATCAGTGATACTGGCTTGGGCTTATAACGACATTAATTGTATAAATTTTCTAAAGGTAGGTTTATGACTAAAATTGATAAAGCTGTCTTGGCTTATTCAGGTGGCCTGGATACCTCAATTATCGCAAAATGGTTACAGGATGAATATGACTGTGAGGTCGTCACCTTCACGGCTGATATCGGCCAGGGTGCAGAAGTGGAACCTGCACGTAAAAAAGCCCAGGCGCTGGGTATCAGCGAAATCTTTATCCAGGATTTAAAGGAGGAGTTTGTTGCAGAGTATGTATTTCCCATGTTCCGGGCTAATACAGTTTATGAGGGTGAATATTTACTGGGGACATCAATTGCCAGGCCGCTGATTGCTAAACATCTTGTCGACATTGCAATTAAAACTGGTGCTGACGCAATCAGCCATGGCGCTACCGGTAAAGGTAACGACCAGGTACGATTTGAACTGGGTGCCTATGCGCTGGCACCGGACATCAAAATAATTTCGCCGTGGAGAGAGTGGGACTTGAATTCTCGTGAGCGGCTGCTCGCCTATGCCGATCAACACGGTATCCCGGTTGAACGCAAGAAAGACGGCGGCTCAGATTACTCCATGGACGCAAATCTGCTGCATATATCCTACGAAAGTGGTGAACTTGAAGATCCATGGTGCACACCCGGGCCTGAAATCTGGCGTCGCACTGTGTCTCCCAGGGACGCGCCTGACGATGCGCAGGAAGTTTTGCTGGATTTTACAGCCGGCGATATTGTTGCCATTGATGGTGAATATATGTCAGCAGCGGCCATACTGGAAAAACTTAATGAAATGGGCGGTCGACATGGTATTGGTCGGGCGGACCTAGTTGAAAACCGCTATGTGGGTATGAAGTCCCGCGGCTGTTACGAGACGCCGGGTGGCAGTATCATCCTTAAGGCGCACAGGGCCATGGAGTCAATTA
>JAHEKD010000280.1 GCA_024638545.1 Gammaproteobacteria bacterium | reverse complement strand
CCAGATGGTGCGCAGGGATATACCCAGCGTTAACGCGGCCTGGTGGTCATCAGCCACCGCTCTCAAAGCCCGACCGGTTTTCGTGTATTGCGAAAACAGGGTTAAGGAAACCACCAGAATTATGGCGATCACCGCTGCCCAGACATCCAGAACATCGATATACATGCCATAGTAATTTTCAGGATCACTTGCCCAGCGCTTGGTCACGTCCTCCCACCAGAACGATCCGCCCGAGGGAATGCCCACATCCAGCGTTTTAATGTTGGCACCCCACATCAAGTCACCGAGGCCCTCCATGAAATAGGCCAGGCCGATTGTGGCCATGAAAAGAATGATGGGCTGTGTGTTCACCAGGTGCCTGAGTAAAAAACGCTCGACCAGCCATGCAAACAGAATCATTACCAAAACGGTTGCAAATATAGCCGCAATTGTGTTCATACCGCTGGACCAGTGCTCAATATGGGTTTCGAATATGACATTAATCAGGTGTGCGAACGGCACCTGCCCGGTTTGAAAACCAACCAGCGTCAGCGCTGCAAAAAGCGCCATAACGCCCTGGGCATAATTAAAAATGCCCGAGGCCTTGAATATTAACACAAAACCCAGCGCAACCAGCGAGTACATGATGCCGGCCATCAGGCCGTTGAGCATTACCTCAATGACATTTAATAATTCAATCGGCATGAGATTTGTTTAAATCACGGATGATGATTTTAATACTGGGCAATGTAGCACGTAGTTGGCATTTTAAGATCACAAATTCTTGACCATTTACGGGGTCATTCATTACTGACTCCCAAATAAGCATCAATCACATCCTGGTTTTTTCTGACTTCATCGGGCGTGCCGTCGGCAAGCTTTCGACCATAATCAAGCACAACAACGCGGTCGGATAGGTCCATGACCACACCCATATCGTGTTCAATTAACGCAATAGTTGTTCCAAACTGGTCATTGGCGTCAATGATAAATCGGCACATATCCTCCTTTTCTTCAAGATTCATGCCCGCCATGGGCTCATCAAGCAGCAGTAGTGTTGACTCTGCCGCCAGTGCGCGCCCAAGCTCAACGCGTTTTTGCAAACCGTAAGGAAGGCGTCCGACGGGTGTTTTTCGTATCGACTGAATTTCCAGAAAATCTATAATTTCCTCGACCCGTTTTCTGTGCTCCATCTCCTCCCGTTCAGCCTTGCCCCACCATAGCGCCTGTGACAGGAGATTGCATTTCATATGAATATACCGGCCGGTCATGATATTATCGAGCGTGCTCATGCCTTTAAACAAGGCGATATTCTGGAACGTCCTGGCGATGCCCTGACGCGCAATGTGGTAGGGTTTGAGGTTTTTCCGCTTTTGCCCTTTAAACCAGATTTCGCCTTCCTGCGGGTTGTAAAATCCATTAATGACATTAAGCATTGAGCTTTTACCCGCACCATTAGGACCGATGATTGCACGTATTTCACTTTCGACTATATCAAAACTGACATCGCTAAGCGCGTTAACACCGCCAAAACTGAGCGATATGTTTTTAACTTCCAGTATGGCTTTATTGTTTGCCTGATCTGTATCCACTTAGCTGGCCTTTCTCAGTGGCTCAAAGGTTTTAACGTTCTTTATATCAAGATCAGCCTCTATAAAACCTTTTCGCCCGTCCTCAAAAGTAACCTCCGTTTTCACATGGCACTGATTCCTGTTTGAATACAGCGCATCGATCAGTTGTGAATATCTCTCGGAGATGATTCGTCGCCTGACTTTACGAGTGCGCGTCAGCTCACCGTCATCAGCATCCAGTTCTTTATGTAAAATTAAAAAACGCTTTATTTGCGTATTCGATAACTTCTCATCGGCAGCTAGATCCTGATTAACTTTTTCAATATCCTCCATGATCATATTGAATACCTGCGGATGTGCCGCCAGTTCCTGGTAGCTTGAGTACGGAATGTTGTGGCGTTCCGCCCAGTTGCCCACCGCATCAAGATCAATGTTCACCATCGCCGTGACGTAATCCTTTTCGTGACCGAATGCCACTGCCTCTTTAATCTGTGGGAAAAATTTCAACTTGTTCTCAATATACTTGGGCGCGAACAGCTCACCACTGTTTAATTTGCCGACATCTTTGACCCTGTCAATTATTTTTAAGTGCCCTTTATCATCAAAATATCCGGCATCGCCGGTCTTTACCCAGCCTTCAGCATCCTTGGTTTGTTCAGTGGCTTCCGGGTTTTTATAATAGCTGTGAAAAACACCGGGGCCACGATAGATGACCTCGCCCGATTCAGCAATTTTTATCTCAACGCCGGGAGACGGCACGCCCACGGTATCTGCAAACACCTCACCATCAGGCTGTGCGGTAATAAATACAGACGCTTCTGTCTGGCCATATAGCTGTTTAATATTGATTCCCAGTGAACGAAAGAAATCGAATATTTCAGGGCCAATTGCTTCACCGGCTGTATACGCCAGGCGAATACGATTAAAGCCCATGCTGTTTTTTAGGGGGCCGTAAACCAATAGCTCTCCCACCTGGTAGAGGAACCGGTCCAGAAAACCAACCGGCTGGTTATTCAAAATTGATATCCCGGTTCGATGCGCTATATTCATAAAATAACCGAACAGCATCTGTTTTAATTTACTCGCGTCCTTCATCCGGATAGTAACGCTGGTGAGTAAATTCTCAAATACTCTGGGCGGTGCAAAATAGAATGTCGGCCCGATTTCACGCAGATCGGTTGCAACGGTATCTTCACCTTCGGGACAATTTATACAAAAACCCACCGCATAGGCCTGACCGTAAGAAAAAATATTGTCGCCGACCCAGGCCATAGGCAGGTAGGCAAGTGCTTCATCTTTGTCATTCAGCCCATCAATTTGTGCACTGTTTCTGGCGGTAATTAAGATATTATCATTGGTCAGCACTACGCCTTTGGGTTTACCTGTAGTGCCTGATGTATATAAAAATATGCTGATGTCGCTGCCCGAACATTTATTTATTTCCTGACTCAGGAATTCCGGGTTTTTATCACTGAAACTTTTACCAGCTCGCTGGACATCATCAAAGGCCTGCATGTGCGTATGATCATAATCTCTCAGCCCCCTCGAATCGTCATAGATAATGGTCTTGAGTGCCGGACACTGGGTTTGCACCTCTAGAATCTTATCGACCTGTTCCTGATCTTCAACCAGTGCAAAAGTCACTTCCGCATGCTTTAACACATAAGCCATTTCATCCGCAACAGAATCATGATATACCGGTACGGGTATACCGCCCAGACACTGCACAGCCGTCATACCCCAATAAAGCCGCGGCCGGTTGCTGCCTATAATGGCTATCTTATCACCTCGCTTAAAACCCATTGCGGCCAGACCGTTGGCAAATGTCAGGATTTCAGTTTTCATTTGATCCCAGGACCAAACCTGCCATATACCTAAATCTTTTTCGCGGATAGCAGGCCTGTCTGCCCTGACCTTTGCGTGATATAGTAATAAGCGTGGAAATGTATCCAGTCCAGCTGTCTGAGTGTCTGGTACAGGTCTATTTTTATGTGAAATAAAAAAGCTCCTTTTATACTCTTCGTCTAGCAACATTGACGGCTGTATCGAATCAATGTTTTGTGGAGTATAATTCTACTCCAGATCATCCTTCTATACCAACTTGTAGATTAATATGATCGATACGCCAGGGTTGGGCTCTTTACTGTTTTGGCGGCACTGAGTAAGTTGCCGTCACAAAAGCCACGGGCTCATCCATGCCTTGCGAATATAGCTTGACTTCGCCAATGATTAAACGTTTACCAACTTTAATCAAACTTGCCCTGCCGATAATATATCTGTCTTTAATGGGCTTTCTAAGAAAATTGATATTCAGATTTGTAGTCACTGCCAAAGGCTCCGGACCAATAACTCCCTGGATTGCTACATATATGGCACAGTCGGCAACCGTCATCATTGTAGGACCTGATACAGTATCACCTGGCCTTAAATGATGATAATCAATTTGTTGATGAATCACGGCTTCACCGTTGCCGACGGATTCTACTGTAGCCGTGTTTTGAGGAAACTCTGTTTTTAAAAACTTGCGAACCTGCTGTAGATTCATGATCGCTCTGGCATTGTTAAAATTTTAGCGACTCCAATTGTAATCTATACTTGACCTTTGCGTAAACGTTAATATACTCTTTTACGCATTAAAAATATAAGTATAAAATCCTAATATGAATGATCCCATTGTTATCGTATCAGCATTTCGAACACCCATGGGCAGCCTGCAGGGCTGCTTCTCCTCACTGGCTGCCCACCAGCTTGGCGCAGCGGCCATACGCTCTACGATCAAAGAATCAGGTCTGGATGCTGATGACATTGATGAAGCCATTATCGGCAATGTCCTGCCGGCCGGACAGGGTCAGGCCCCTGCACGCCAGGCCGTTCTGGGCGCCGGTTTATCACAGTCAACAGGCTGCACTACGGTTAACAAAGTTTGTGGCTCAGGCATGAAAGCAACTATGCTGGCTCACGATTTGTTGCTCACGGGCCGTAATAAAGTCATGATTTCT
>JAHEKD010000279.1 GCA_024638545.1 Gammaproteobacteria bacterium | reverse complement strand
ACCTGATGCTGTCATGGCACTTGCATCCGAACCTGCATATGGCCCTGTCAGCGCAAAACACGGAATTTCTTCGCCATCCGCGAGCCTGG
The DNA here is from genome assembly GCA_024638545.1 of Gammaproteobacteria bacterium. Classification (GTDB taxonomy): domain Bacteria; phylum Pseudomonadota; class Gammaproteobacteria; order Arenicellales; family JAHEKD01; genus JAHEKD01. The sequence continues at coordinate 4,467 of JAHEKD010000279.1, read as the reverse complement.
GCAGGTAATATTGTTTTTGCTGCAAAGTGCCATAATGCACTAATAGTTCTGCAGGTCCTAACGAGTTCGGCACCATCACAGTGACACCTGCGGTACCGCTACGGCTGGCAATTTTCATCACTATTTCAGAATTTGCTACAGCAGAAAAACCCAGTCCACCGTATTCTTCTGGAATAATCAGGCCAAAAAACTTGTTTTTCCTGAGATAGTCCCAGACTTCCTCGGGCAAATCATTCCGATTGTGGGTAATATCCCAGTCATCCAGCATGGAACACAATTGCTCGGCTGGCCCATCGAGAAAGTCCTGTTCTTTTTTTGTCAGGGATGCAGCTGGATAGTTGTTAAATTTAGTCCAGTCCGGGTCGCCTCTGAATAGCTCGGCTTCCCACCAGATTGTGCCGGCATCAATAGCCTGTTGTTCAGTCGCAGAGATAGGTGGCAGTATCTGTTTAATGCGTTTGAGAACAGGTCCCGTTAAATATTTTTTTCGAATAGCTTCAAGATTCAGGGCAACAGCGACTATTGCAAAAATAAACCAGATTATAAGCATGATAGGCCCGGGAACAAGGCCGCTAAAGGTGATCGCAAGCAAGATCATTGCCAGTCCCGCGGTAATCATCGGCATCGAAGGATTCATTATTGCCACGTAGTACATATACAGGCCAATAATCATAAGTATCAGCAACAAACTCATAGCTTCATTAACCTTGTTCGTGGAAATTACAGACGTTTTTACAAAACCAGGATGAATCGTTACTATAGCATTTCAGACAAAATCAAGCTTGCCTGCTTTTGATAGTTTTTTCGCGCAGTTAATAGCTGCAGTTTGCTCCCGCCTTTTTGTAACCAAAGATATGCTGAACGCAATCCACAAAGTAAGCATACGCGCACTTTTGATGCGGTCTCTTTTTGTGCCAGATAACCTTGCTCGCCACTGACGATGACCCGTGGTTTAATGGGGCTTATCAATTTCAGATAAACATCAGCGATCTCGTTAATTCTCTGGTTATCGAGCGGAGCCGTTTCATTCCTGAAATCATCACTGATTGCATGCAGCTCATCCGCGAGCTGCTGACTAAGCCTGTCTGAGTTGCGTACTTTTTTTGCCAGCTGGACCAGCTGAAAAGCATAGCGCATGATTTCTGCCTGGGCCGGAGACTTTGGTTTAAAAAATTGCTTCGACAGGGAGTTCAGGCCTAATCTCAGCGCGCCAGGTTCGCCATAAATATCTGTGACACTGCTGGCATCGAAGGCAAACAGGCTCTTTACCGATGATTCCAGGTAGTATTGATCTATTTTCCCCGTTCTTGCCAATCCCTGCACTAGCTCTGCACTTTGAGCAAGGCCTGCCAATGCAAGCGTCCGGTCCATCTGTAACTGTCTATTCATTGATCTTCATCCAGCTGTTCTTTTCCGTGATTTTGTGTTCACTAAAATATCCCTGCCTGACCTCGAGGGCGTATTTTGCGCTCACTGTTGAAGGATAAAGCTTTGATTCACCGGCTGTAAATTCCTCACGCATCAATTGAATATCCCCGACTTTGCCATTGACACCGATAAATGCGATATCAAGATTAGCATGTACATTTCGCATGTGAAACAGTGGTTGTTTCGGCTCGTCGAAAACGAACAGAATGGCAGTCGACTCTATTTTCTGCGGGCAAATATACTGAAATCCCGCTGCCTGCTCGTGGCTGTCATCTGCAATTTTGACTCGCAGTAACACACTTTCCCCATCATCATTCATTAATTCGACATAGCGCTCTTCCATCTGGTCCAGAGTTTCAGTCGATGGTCTGCAGGAATCGGCAAGCACACTGCCCTGCCATACAAAAACACCAGTTAATGCGTATAAAATCAGGTTCATATCAGCGGGTTCTGGTAAATACGTTGTTTCACCAAATTCGCCACAGCCAGTGCAGCGAGGCCATCATGGCCGCTTACCGCAGGTGTTTTTTTTCCTTTGACTGCGTCAATAAAATTATCAATCTCTGCATCCAGGGGTTGTACCGGTTGAATTTCGAGCACCTCGCGGTGCAGGCCGGCGAAAGGCTGGTCCGGCAATTTGCGCGTTTTGGTGATGACTTCAACATTTTGGGCATTGAAATCGACGGCAAGATATTTGTCAGGTGCAAACACACGTATTCGCCGAAATTTTTTATTTGAAACCCGGCTCGCAGTCACGTTTGCGACCGAACCATTGTCGAATTCGAGCCTGGCGTTGGCAATGTCGATTTCATCGGTCAGCACTTTAGTGCCCACGGCACTGACGTTTTTTACATCAGATTTTGTTAACGACAGAATAATATCTATATCGTGAATCATCAAATCAGTGACAACATCCACGTCGGTTGCTCTGATCGTAAATTCGCCAAGTCGATGGGCCTCAATAAATCTTGGCGTATCAACAATTTCTGATAGCGCAACAATACCTGCATTAAACCGCTCCAGATGTCCAATCTGCAATACCAGACTACTATTATCGGCTGTTTTTACAAGTTCTTCAGCCTGTTCTACAGTCGCAGCGATCGGTTTTTCCAGCAGTACGTTCACCCCCGCCTTTATGAATGGTATCGCCACCTGAAAATGATGTGTTGTTGGAACAACAATACTCACGGCATCAACCAGCTCTATAACTTGCCGGTAGTCAGTGAAAGATTGTGTTGAATACTGCCCGGCTATGTTTTGTGCCTGCACTGAATCAGTGTCGACAACACCAATTAAATCGACATCAGGATGCTGTGAATAAATACGGGCATGAAACTTGCCGAGATAGCCAACTCCAATTACCGCAACTCTGATTTTTTTGGTCATCAAATTTCCTGGTGGTCTTTTTAAAAAAGAATTTATTTACTCAAGCGCAAAACAGTATGTACTTTGATACCGCTTTGCGGCATACACGATAACCAGCTTGCTGGCTTGACTTTAGCATGAAGGCCCGTCTGACCGGCGTTTAGTGCTTCGTAGCTGAGGATATTGAATCCGGACTCCATTTATCATAATGAATCGTCAATCCTTTAACATCGACTGTCGTTAGTATCTGTTAATTTTAGTATCTGTTGATTAATGAATGATTCATCCCCAATGACTATATTAAGGCGTCTGTAGCAGACCCGAATATAGACGCGATATTTAACCAGCCATCTAAAAGTAAAGATTATATAATGAGAGTGTGAATATTAACTATTACTATTCTCTTTAATCGGCAGTTTGACTGAAGCGGGGCAGTTTAGCCAGGCAGGTCCGAAATTCTGAGGAAATTTGCATCGTTTCAGGGAAAATACTGAATCTCAAACCCGGCGTATTAGAAGATCAGATCCGCATCCGATTGCCGCAAAATTGATCACTAGCCCGGCAACCAGCTGTCCGCTGAGTAGTCCAGATTTAAATTGAGTACTTATTAACAATCAAACTTACGGAGTCCCATGAAAAAATTAGTATTATTGATTTGCTTTTTGATTATTGCTGTTTCAATCGTGTATTTCCTGCCCGGAAAAGTTGAGGAAGCTGTTGTCAATGAGTTGCAGGAACAGGGCCGGCGTATCTTTGGTACCGAAGTCATTGTTACCGATATTGATATTGATATGAAAAACGGTACCGCACTGATCAAGGAGATCAGTATCGCAAATCCTGAAATCTACAGCCAGCCCAAAGCGATAACACTGTCCAGCGTGCTGGCCAAATTTGATTACAAATCCGGGATAATAGAAGAGATAATTATCTCCAGGCCGCATGTATTCGCAGAGTTTATTGACAAAAACCTGAACATTATTGATCTCGCCAATCATGCCGAATCCGCCAGGAGAGACAGTATCCCCACGACAGGTGATGCACAAACAGGCCCATCATCGGAAAATTCCAAGCCTCAAGGCAAATCAGATAAAGAACCCACCATATATACGATCAAACTCGCTGCGCTTGAGAGACCCAGCGTGAGCATAAAGTCAAATTTTTCCGATGAGCAGAAAGCGTTTTCGATTGAGCGTCTCGAGGCGCGAAATTTACAGGGTAACTCACAGCAACTCGCCGATCAGCTGGTTAAAAGTCTGTTCAATGATTTATCCAGGCAGGTTATCGCGCAATCTGCGATCTCCATTGGTGATGATGCACTGGAAAAATTAAAGCAAAAAGCCCAGGAAAAGCTCAAGAATTTGCTGAATTAATGAAATTTGTTTTGATTACAGGCTGTTCTTCAGGCATTGGTTTCTGCCTGGCTACACAGCTTGAAAAACATGGCTATAAAGTACTCGCCACGGCCAGAAATAGTGCTGATGTGGAGAAATTGAAATCATTGGGATTGTCCGCATCAAGACTGGACCTGGCCGATTCGCAATCAATTGCGAGCGCAGTGGAGTGGTCACTTGACGAATCAAAAGGTGTGATATACGGGCTAATCAACAATGGCGCATATGGACAGCCTGGTGCAGTTGAGGATCTGAGTCGTAAAGCACTTGTTGAGCAATTTCA
>JAHEKD010000278.1 GCA_024638545.1 Gammaproteobacteria bacterium | reverse complement strand
CGGTACGCCGTCGACGAATCCATAATTGAGAACCAGGCTGCCAAAGCGCGCTAAATCATCAAGCGTGATACAAATACCGCCTGCACCACGGGCAAGCGTATTTCGATCCACCGTCACATAACCATCAGTTTGCGCCCCCATCGGTTGCCAGATAAGAGTGGACAGCAGTTGTGCGTATGGAACGCTTGCCACACGTTCAATAATCAGGCCCAGCAGATCGCTGTTGGGCGAGCGGTATCGAAACGTTAGACCGTGATCCTCATCTAGTTTGCCAAGGCCGTAGAGGAATTCCTCCAGAGTGGGTCCCGGATCGTTCTGGTCAACCGGATTCCAGCAAGTGGCGTTCCGATAGCGCTGAAAATTGCCGGATGCATCAAGATAATCCTCTTCAAAATCCAGGGCCACGGTCATGTCAAGAAGCTGCTGAATGGTACTGTCTTCATATACGCCCCCTTTTACACCCGGCAAATAGTAAAGAGCAGTCTTTGTGACATCAATCAATTTTTGATCGACCAAAATACCTGCCAGCATCGCTGTAATGGACTTGCTGATCGAAAATATGATGTGTGGTTTAGAGAGATCGCAATGTGGTGCAGACCATTGCCAGAACTTTCGACCCCGTGCAAGGACCAGCATGGAGTCGGTGTGGCACTGTTCTAAAAACCCTTCCAGGTCGCCAATGCCAAAGTCAGAAAAATCAATGCCATTTAAATTATCTGACAGGTCCGGGGTTAACGATTTTGCGTTACGGTCTGCGAAAATGGCTGCATTTGGGATCAGCTCCCGTACATTTTGGAATGCCCACTTGCTGTATGGTGCAAGCCGCCAGTTCGATAAATCCGCACCGGCAGGTTTTCTAAACGCACTGTTTTTAGAGTAGTTCATACACATTTTGTTCTAGCGCTTGAGTTGCGTGCATTGTGCAGGCTGGGCATAAAAATACCCAGCCTGAATCTGATTTGGCATATGCGCTATTTTTGTAACTCAGTCCAGATTGCAGTGTAGAGCTGTGTGGCTTCGGGTGAACAGGTTTGTAAAAATTTTCCCGCTGCAACAAATTCCTGAGGGATGATAATCTCAGGTGCATCTTTCATGTCATCTGGCATGAATTCTTCAGAGCCCTTGATGCCGTTTGCATAACGTGCAAATGCGGATATCAGCGCTGCATTTTCCGGGGACATGATGAAGTTCTGAAATAATTTCGCATTTTCGACATTCTGGGCATCCTTCAGCACGGCCACGCTGTCCATCCATAGTGCATACCCTTCCTTTGGATAGCCGTAACGCACGTCCGGGTTTTTCTCTCTCGCCCGGAAAGCTGCACCATTCCAGTAAAGTGAAGCGGCAAGGTCACGCCCGGCAAATTTTTCAATAATCCCGTAATCCATGGATAACCAGTTTGGCTTAGCGTCTACCAGCTTATCCCGGACTTTTTTAAGCAATTCCTTATCCGTTGTGCAGGCTTCACCGCCCAGGTACATAATGGCGGAACTGATGACATCGTTCATTTCCGGCGCGACATTGATCTTGCCCTTGAGTTCCTCCGGCGGATCAAGATAAATCGCAGCTGTATTGATGTCACCGGAATACACGGATGTATCCACAATAATGCCAACACTGCCCCACTGCCAGGGCACACTGTAGCGCCGACCCGGGTCCCAGTCAGGATTTGCAAAATCTTCATGTACATGCTTGAAGTTTTCCATTTGATCGGGGCGGCTTTCCAGCAGGAGACCTTCGTTAATCCAGATTTGCATGTAATTGGCTGATGGCACGACCAGATCAAATCCGTGCCCGCCTGCCTTAACTTTTGCTAATGCACTGTCGTTAGAGTCATAATCAGTGATCGTAACCTTGACATCGTGGGCCTGTTCAAATTTCGTAATTAACTCCGGGTTAGTGTAGTTGCCCCAGTTAAATAGATTTAGTTCACCGGCAGCAAATCCTGTGCTGGACATTGCAATCATTGCAATCGCTGCTAATGGTTTGTTATAGGGTAATTTCATGTTAAGTCCTCATTGTGATTTTAAATTAAAGTTAGGTTTTCTTGCGGTTCAATATAAAAATTAAAGATACCATGACGACTGAGATAGCCAGCAGTGCTGTAGATATGGCGTTCATTTCCGGTGTGATGACGCGGCGCAGTTGACCCAGCATGTAGGTGGGCAAGGTATCCTGCCCGGCAGATTTCACGAATTCAGTTATAACGACATCGTCCAGGGAAATAACGAATGCCAGCATTGCACCTGCCAGGATTCCCGGCCACAATAGCGGCAGGGTCACGTATCGAAAGCTCCGCCAGGGAGTTGCATAAAGATCTGCGGCGGCTGTTTCCAGCAGATTGTTCATGCCTTCCAGTCGGGCACGTATCGGCAAGTATGCGAACGGGATGCAAAATGCAGTATGTGCGAGTACCAGGTAAGTTATTCCACGATATTGCGTGATTTCCTTGACAACAGCAAAACATATCAGCAAGGCGACAGCAGTGACGATTTCAGGCACCATAAGCGGTTGATTAATAATCGTATAAATAGCGGTCTGACCGCGGTAGGGCCGCGTTCTTGTCGTTCCCAGTGCTGCCATTGTTGCAACCACTGTTGCGTATAATGCGGCCTGTAGCGCAATCACAATCGACAGGCCGGTGGCCTCCTGGACGGCCTTGTTTTGCCATGCACTATAGTACCATTTTATTGAAAATCCTTCCCATAGCGCCAGCGATGATCCTGAATTAAATGAATAGAGCACCAGCGTTAAGATCGGCACATAGAGTAAAACGAAACAGAATATGGCGATGAGTGTGAAGCCGGGTAATTTTCTAACAGAAAACTGTGCTTTGGACGTTACCGGACTAGTCATATTTCAAACCTGATTTCTGGGCGTTCTTGACATAGAACAACAGAGCTACCATTACGATAAACAGCAGAGTGATTGAAAGTGCGGCGCCCAGCGGCCAGTTTCGACCCTGACCAAACTGCAACTCGATTAAATTGCCCAGCATCATGCGTTTTCCACCACCCAACACACGCGGTGTTACAAATGCGCCCAGAGAAGGAATAAAAACCAGTATTGAACCTGCTACAACACCCGGTTTAACGAGCGGGATAATGACTTGTTTAAGCACCCTGAAGCGCGTCGCGTAAAGGTCATAACCAGCTTCAATCAAATTGAAATCGAGTTTTTCCATCGAAGCATATAGCGGTAGTATCATCAACGGCAAATAAACGTAAGTCATACCGACTAAAATTGCAGCATCAGTGTAGAGCATTTGAATGGGGGCATCAATAATGTCAATGCTGGTCAGGACATTATTAATGATTCCTTTGTTTCTAATGACCTCCATAATTGCAAAGGTGCGAATTAAGAGATTTGTCCAAAACGGAATTGTGACCATGAATAACCAGAAATTACGATCTTTTTGCGGCCTTGTTGCAATAAAATATGCGGTTGGGAAACCTATTATCAGGCAAACAAGCGTCGTCATCGTCGACAGTCTTATCGAGCGCCAGAAAATTGACAGGTGAGCATCGGCAATACCAACGCTATCTGTAAAAATATCCTTGTTAAAGAATACCTTGAACCAGCCTTGTGACGAAAACTCAAATTCTACGCCGCCATAATTACCCGGCGTCAGGAACGAATAGTAGAACATTACCAGCAAGGGGCCGGAAGCGGCAACACCAAGAATAATTAGAGCAGGTGTGCATAACAGCCAGTTTCTTTTTGCCTGCTGTTGCTGAACCTTAACTTCAGTTGCCGATAGCTGATACTGTTCTGTTGTCATAAACCAAATCTAATCACGTAAAATTTGAATACAGCCAGGCTGGATTTCTATACCCACCGACTCACCGAGTTGCCACATTTCATGTTTGTGGCCACTGTTCTGTACCCTGCTGATGAATATCTCACTGGAGTCCAGTTCGATGTGATAATGTGTGTCCGTGCCTGAGTACACAATGTTGCTTAATGTACCCTGTAAATCCGCAGTTTCAAGGTTCTTTGAAAGTTGAGTCTGTTCGGGACGTATGGCTATGGTCACACCTTCACCGGAATTAGCGGATGAGCATGCCGCCTTGAGAATCTTTCCATTTGCAATTTCAACTACAGACAGATCCTGCCCGGATTCCAGCAGCCGGGCTTCTAAAAAGTTGGTGTCACCAATGAAATCTGCAACGAATCGCATGGCCGGGCGATCATAGATATCTGTCGGTGTTCCCACCTGCAGCAACTCACCCTGATTGATGACTGCGATCCTGTCGGACATCGTTAACGCCTCCTCCTGATCGTGGGTCACGAATATAAAGGTGATGCCGGTTTCGTGCTGCAGGCGCTTGAGTTCGATCTGCATGCCTTTGCGCAGCTTGTAGTCAAGGGCGGACAGCGGCTCGTCGAGGAGCAAAACCCTTGGGTGTGGTGCCAGCGCACGCGCCAGCGCGACACGCTGCTGCTGTCCACCGGATATCTGATCCGTACGCCTGTTCCGCATCGAGCCCATTTGCACCAGCTGTAACATTTCATCGACGGTAGAATCTATTTCAGATTTAGATTTGTTGAGCATCGACAAGCCGAAGC
>JAHEKD010000277.1 GCA_024638545.1 Gammaproteobacteria bacterium | reverse complement strand
ATGCCTGCGGGCCCTTGTGCCGGCACCTATGCTGATAACATAATGCCGGCCTTTGGTCGTAAAACCCATACAGGACGCATCCTTTAACCGTCTCGCTACGAAGTCCGGTGAGAAATGCGGGTTAAAACTTTAATGACTGCTGCAAATCAGATGATTGCCCAGCTGGACAATATTTTTTTTCATGCGCCAACAACCATTTTTTAGTAGAGATGCCGCCGCCAAAACCGGTCAGCTTTCCTGTTGAGCCGATTACGCGATGGCAGGGGATAATGATGGGTATAGGATTGGCACCATTTGCAGTACCTACGGCACGCGCAGCTGTTGGGCGATTGATCATTTTTGCGATATCGCCATAGCTGGTGGTGTGGCCATAGGGAATCTCAAGCAGGGCTTGCCAAACCTGTTGCTGAAATTCAGTACCATCAGGTGATAATGGCAGGCTGAAATTTATACGATCTCCCTGAAAGTACTCGTCAAGCTGTTCAGTGACTGATCTAAAAGCTGATTTTGATTCACACCAGCCGGGTTCTATCCCTCTTTGTTTACGACCTCGCGGAAAACTCATCATTTTGATTACAGATTCATCGCCCGCGATCATCATCTTCCCAACAGGTGTATCGTGATATGTGAATAGCATAAGTTACATGTTCCAGATGTGCATTGAAGCATATGCTCGCCATGGTCGCCAGGCCTCAGCCCGTTCACAAAGTTCGCGTGTTTTCATCCGTTCGTTAAGGCCGTAAAGCAGTGCCGCCTTTTTTTCGAGAACAAGATCGCCCTCAAGCAAGGCATCCGGCTCAGCCAGTGCGCGCATGGCAATATATTGTGCAGTCCATGGTCCTATTCCTTTAAATCGGGTCAATTGTTCAATCATCTCATTGGAGTCCTGGCCTGGTGCAAAACAAAGCTGGCCACTTACAACCGCCTGAGCAACAGCGGCAATGGTGTTTGCACGCGCTCTGGGCATTGAAAGTGATGCAGGGTCAAGATCTGCCAGGGCGTGCGCGGTGGGAAATAAATAACCGACGCCTGCTGTTGTTTTAAGGCGCGTTCCATATTGTTTGACAATTCTGCCCATAACTGTTGTCGCTCCGACAACCGAAACCTGTTGCCCGGTTATAGATCGCACTGCAATCTCAAGACCATTCCAGCAACCCGGGACTCTGAGCCCCGGGTTTTTCTTCACTTGCTGCCACAGTTTTTTATCTAATCTCAGCTGGCTGAGAATCATTTGCGGGTCTGCGGATAAGTCAAAAATAGACTTTATTTTCTCGATAGTTGCCAGTAAATTTTCAGTATGCGAACAACCTATATGACAAACCAGCTGATTTTTTTCCTGATCACAGCTCACCCTGATCAATCCCGCTTTATCCTGCGTGCCGATCGTTCGTATGTATTCATTGTTTAAAACCTTTTCTACACCCGGTGTGGCGCGTGTTGATAAAAAATCAAGCATATGCCGCCAGCTGTAAGGCGGCCGGTACGGCAGTTTAAATACATAGTGACCGGAGGAATCAGGATGAACATTTTTTGTTTTGGATTTGCGTAATTGGGTCGGCGTGACGCCATAGGTATGCTTAATGTCTGCGTTGAATCGACGTAAGCTGCCATAGCCCGAACCCAGGGCAACGTCAATCATGGATAAATCAGTTTCATCGAGCAAGCGTTTGGCAGCGTGCAAACGCTGATTCCGGGCGACGGCACTAGCGGAAGCACCAAGATGTGTGATGAAAAGTCTATTTAGAATCCGGGAGGTAATACCAAGGCGACAGGCCAGTTCCGGGAGCTTGTTGTTATTCAGTTCGCCAGCCGCTATTAATCTAAGTGCTCTTGAAACGATAGCGCAGGTGCCCGACCAAATCGGTGTGCCTGGTGATGTCTCCGGCCTGCAGCGAAGGCAGGGACGATAGCCGTTAATGCCAGCCTGTGCAGCCGTTTTGAAAAATGTCAAATTCTTAAATTCAGTTGACTTGACTGGACATATGGGCCGGCAGTAAATACCGGTCGACTTGACGCCAATAAAAAATTTTCCGTCAAAACGTGCATCTTTTGAAAGCCAGGCCTGTTTGCACGTGTTGAGATTTAATTCCATCCAATACAAGCCTCATTAATTAGCCGAACCGTCTAAAACTCATGTTAGAGAAACTTGCGATTAATTACTAGCCGAAATCGGACATCATGATGTTGTTGAGCTCATTCAACAGCAATCAGGGCATTAACCTACATTTAAGCCGCTGCCGGTGGTGGCTGGTGTTAGTGGAACTTAATAAATTAGCGCATTGCAAATCAGCCGCCACATAGCATAAACTTGACGCAGTTATGGTTTAGTAAACAGCTGTCCGGACGATTAAGACTTCATGAAACGAATTGCAGCCCTTTGGGGTATAGGTGGTGTTGTATTGCTACTGGCGTACGCAGTCATAAGGCTGTATCCGAAATCTGTTGCCGCTTTTGATTTTTCGTTTAGCTGGTATCACTGGTTGGCATTTGCTGTCAACATACTATTCATGGCATACAGCGAAGGGTATAAGGGATTTCAAGCGAATTTCTCACCCCGCGTCGTTGCGCGGGCAAAATATCTATCGAGCCATGCCAAGCCGTACCAGTTATTTTTTGCACCCTTATTTTGTATGGGATTTTTTGATGCTCCCAAAAAGCGAAGAATCAGTACTTTCATACTGACAATCATGATCATCATTCTAGTCATTATTGTTCAATGGTTGCCACAGCCCTGGCGGGGTATTTTAGATGCCGGTGTCGTAGTAGGATTGACCTGGGGCATACTTGCTACGCTTGCCTACACTATCCAGGCAATGATAACGAAACAATTTATACACGATCCGGAAGTGCCGGGTTATGAGGTGACTTGATAATGACATACGCGAAGCCGGATATAAAGACGTTAGTACTGACCGGCGCCAGCCGCGGGATCGGGCATGCCACTGTTAAGCGTTTTTCAAGCGCAGGATGGCGGGTGATTACCTGTTCAAGGCGGCCTTTCCCAGAGGACTGCCCCTGGGACGCCGGTGAGGAGGATCACATACAGGTTGATTTAAGTGATCCTGATGACATCATGCGCGGCATTGAGGTGATGCGTGAGAGACTCGAGGGCGCGCCCTTGAATGCGTTGGTGAATAATGCCGGTATATCACCAAAGGGACCCAAAGGAGAACGTCTCAACACGTTAAACACTGACTTTAAAACATGGAAGCACGTCAATCTGGTCAATTTTTATGCGCCGGTCCTGCTGGCCAGGGGACTGATTGATGATTTGAAAAGAGGTGAAGGCTCGATCATTAATGTCACCTCGATTGCTGACACACGCGTTCATCCCTTCGCAGGTGCCGCCTATGCTACGTCCAAGGCAGCGCTGGCAGCGCTGACCCGTGAGATGGCGTTTGACTTTGGTCCCTATGGCATTCGGGTTAATTCAATTGCGCCGGGTGAGATTGACACCAGCATACTGTCTCCCGGCACGGAAAAAATAGTTGAACAGATTCCGCTCAAACGACTTGGCCGTCCCGAGGAGATCGCATCGATGATATACGTTCTGTGTTCACCGCAGTCAAGTTATGTCACCGGTGCCGAAATACACATCAATGGTGGTCAGCACGTTTGATGCCGCGCAGTTATGCATCAGCCCACTATGTCATCAAACGGATACAGTAAGATGCGCTCAACCCGGTCTTCAAGTATCAAGAACTGATTTTTAAACTTGACACTTGCTCTGGATTTATCCTGTCCAATATAGCTTGCAAGGCAGAACATACATAATGCACAGGCATCGATTTCCTGACAGAGATAGTCATCAGCTATCGATTGTCATGACAGGCCAGGCCTGGACTTGATGGGCATTTGCCCGAATTAATTTCGCGGTGCCATGCAGAATTTAATGCGCGCAATTGACAATTGCTGCAGATTATGTATAAGCTGTTGCTACTCAAGTCGGCAGGCAGTGAGCGTAAATGGTGTGTGCCGAACCGCTGAACGGTAAACCTTATGACGATCACCGGGCTAAAGAGTATGAACGACTTGAGACATATCAAAATTTTCAGCAAAAAACTCAGTTTTTTAATTCTTGCGCTGGCATGCCGTGAATCATATAACAGTGCAAACGTGAGCAATTGGGAAAGGGTAGCTGCAACACAATCAACGCCCAGGCACGAAATACCTTTAATATGGCATTAAGCTGCGGGCAGGTGTGCGCACATTGATTTCGTAAAGCGGCGACAACGCTGCTAGTCAATTTAGAACGATGAGGTAATAATGAAATTTTCTTTGTTTATTCACATGGAGCAATTAACTCAAGAGCAGTCTCAATCCCAGCTATATAGAGAATTTATTGAGTTATGCATGCTTGCTGATAAATCCGGTTTTTCCACAATTTGGACAGGAGAGCATCACGGTATGAATTTCACAATATCGCCAAATCCATTCATCAATCTGGCGGACCTGTCCCGGCGTACAGGTAATGTCAGATTAGGCACAGGCACGATCGTGGCACCATTCTGGCATCCAATAAAACTGGCAGGCGAAGCCGCGATGACAGATATTATCACTGACGGTCGCCT
>JAHEKD010000276.1 GCA_024638545.1 Gammaproteobacteria bacterium | reverse complement strand
AAAGACCCAGCTTGCGCCTGCTGGTGTCGCTGGACCCTTTATCTGCCTGGGAAATAACCTCATCTACAGTCAGGCCTTTTCTTTCAAGATAAGGTTTAAAATCATCCGCATTCAGACCAAAGATCCTGCACACGTCGATGAACGATTCATTACCCGCGGGTAATAACGCCACCTCGACTTCCCGCTGGGAAAGACCCGTATTGCCTATCATTGCCCGCGCCAGCGCAATGCGGCTGACATACAGGTACTTTGACTCGGGTATCTCGCTTTGGGTGAAATACCAGGGGGCAAACAGCTCCCAGCATTTCTGCAACATCCAGCCTTCACGTGAGCAAAAGTAGATACGCCTGAGATTTAACGCTTTACACTGCTCGGCCAGACGCTGCATGAAATAGCCAAATAAAAAACCAAACTGATTAAAACCCTGTACAAAAAGCTCATCATGCTCACAGTTTTCTGCTTCCAGCGGCAGCATAAGCTGCTGCAGATTCCGGCCCTTCCAAAACGTCGTATGTGCTGAATAATGGTTATATTTTTTTGCCAGCGCTTTTCGCTGTCGCTCGGCGGCATCGTCAATGACAAGGGCACGTATACCGAATTCCTGAGGTCGTGTACCGTCAGAAATCGGATTATCCCCGACATGCAGCCAGCGGCCTCGCTCAAGGTTAAAGCGCTCCTCAATCAGAGGGTATGCCGTGCCTGAGGCTTTCGCATTGAATGAATCGGCAGACGATATGATGGCTTCAAAGTATTGTGTCAGGTTTTTATCGGCGATAAATCGCTCGATATAGTGTGCCGGCAAATAGATATCGGATATTAAGAATAGTCGCTTGCCCCGCTGCGTTAATGATTTCACCCAGTCAACAAGCTTTTCACGCGCTACCAGTACCGCATTTTCCAGCTGGACTTCGAAATCAGCAACTACTTCAAAATAGTTTTCCGGCAACTTGTCAGCAAATACCTGACGCAACATCTCAGGCATGAATTCATCATAATTGGCCTCGTAATCCGGGTTAGCGTGGCCGTTGGTCTGACGCTGTTGATTTTCAATCTGATCACGTAATGTAGATACTTCCATCCAGCTTATACTGATTCCAAGTGAATTGGCTTTTTCGGCAATAAACCGGGAAACCGGAATTTTAATAATGTTGGGATCTTCAATTCGCCTGATAAAAAATGTATCAAACACATCAAAGGAGATCACATCTATATCACCGATAAAAGCTTCCGCCGCTTCAATCAGCTGCTCCAGTGATTTATAGGTTTGAACTTCCACAGCTTATCGGCGCAATCTGCTTGCCACGCGTTCTAGTATTCCCGGGGTGGATTGCGGGTGCTTCGCTGAATGTGCCTGTTCATCTGCGGCTTTGGCCGCCTCGAATTCTGATCTGGCCTGGACCAGTTCATGCTCAAGCGTAATTAGTCTGTCAATACCAATATTCAGGTAGTCGTGACAGTGTGCCGGGCATTTTTTGATCAGATTGTCGCGTATGATCATGATATCCTGCTCACGCCCGACCACGGCCGCATCAGACAGGGTATTACTGCCATGCAATCGATACTTCACCAATTTCTGATCATGCAGATATGCAACAGCATCAGGAAAAGCATTCAACTGGCGGAATATATAGTCATAATCATGCAAATAGCGTAGCGCTTCAAAGTCACCTACTGCCTCGTAAGCTGTGCGTGTCATAAATAGATTGGATGTGGTGACCATGATATTGGCATGTAAAAAAGCTGCGTATAGATCCTGGTACCGATGATAAAATTCCACGTTGCCTTGATGCCATTGAAGCCACCAGAAGTCACTATCGGTGATGGCAACACTTTTATCATCGATGAGCTCAACATCCGTAAACAAACACTGTGCGTTTGAAGATGCGTGTTCATTGATCAGCACCTCGAGTCGATTCCAGACGTAGACATCATCTGAGTTGATGATGCTGATAAATTCACCTTCTGCCATTGCCATGCCGTTATTTAACGCATTAAAGGCATCCTGATTCGATTGATAATGGTAGCGGAGCCGCCGGTCATTAAAGGTCTTAATAACCGCAGCAGTATCATCCGTTGAGCCATCATCGATAATGACTAACTCGAAGTCTGTAAAGGTCTGATTTAAAACACTTTCTATTGCTTCACCCACGTAGTTCTCGTGGTTATAAGCAGGCATGACAACGGATATGGTTGGTGTAGACATCAACATGCAATTTGAAGTTTCTGGGATTATATCTCACGGCCTGCCGATATTCATTAGATTAATAGCCCGGAATTGCAATAACGAGGCTTTTTGCCTGGTTTGATTGCGTGAAATGTATACCCAGATGCGTGTGTGATATATTTCGGCTTAGATCAGTATCACACTACAGGTATCTCAGGAACAGGATATGATTAATCACAAGGGCTACGAACATACAGTCTATCCGGCCACAGCGCGCCGCAGCTTGAACACATACACAACCCAGCGTGTCATGCAATCTTTTACGACGGGCAAGTTATTTCTGATACCGCACGCCCCCCATGTTGCTCCGGCCAGCAGCATTATCCTGCTGGCGCATCCAAAGGTTTCCCGGATTTAATACCAGTTGATGGCATGTGATGGATCGAAGAATCAAAATCAGCGTTCTGGGATCGATATTCGTAACATTATTTACATTTTACTTTACCTACCTATCACAAATGTTGCCCGAGGGTGCAGGACCGGATGAACTTGCACATCTGAAAGCAGCGCAGTTTATATACGAAAATAATCGTCTGCCTGTTTACCCTGATGACAAAGATGAGCTCTATTATTCCATTTTTGGTGCCACCCGCTCATTTCGTCCGCCACTGATCTACATTGCGTCTGCCAGCGTACACCAGCTTACTAATATGGCAGGTATAACGGTCCAACAACCCTACAGGCTGGCAAATGCAATCGCTGGTGGATTAACTGCACTTTTTTTGTTTCTGAGTCTTTATATCTATACGACACATCACAGTCTTGCCGTGTGTATCACCACAGCATTTATGCTAATGCCGCAGGTCGGTTTCATTTTTTCCTATCTGAATGCAGATGGGATGGCAATAACGGCATGCACATTAATTTTGCTGAGTGTCAGCGCACTGTTGAGGAAAGGGGTAAATTTCAATACGCTGGTATTTTTCGGTGTCAGCTGCGGAATTTTGTCATTGTGCAAGGTCACTGCCTGGATTTTCTGTCTGCCCGTCTGTGTCTTCGCCATAGCTTACATTCTCAGATCCCGGGTTGGCTTTTTAAAAGCATTCATGACGGTATTTATTAGTGTTGCGGTAATCGCTGGCTGGCGAATTATTTTCAATATTTACCACCATGGCCTGGATAACCCGTTTAACTGGAACCTTGATGCACAGCTAAATTCGCTGTACGCAACCGTTAATCTTGATAACGTACTCAATTACAAGGTGCAGGGTAAAAGCTATCTTGATTTGCTGGCAAATTTTGACAACTTCATGTCGAGAACCTTTCTCTCGTTTGTAGGACAGCTTGACTGGCTGCGTTTGAGAGTAGGGCCTCTGCAATACACGGTCTACGGTTTACTTATTGCGTTAACGCTGCTGGCCAGCATCGTTACGCTGCTGAGACCGGCATTTCAACGCAGCCATCTTAAGGCTGAGTATTTTTTTGAACTGAGCATCCTGGCTGGTTGGGTATTTCTGTTTTTTATGTATATGAATTTTAATATTAATAATGATATCCAGACCCAGGGGAAATACGTATTGCCGGCATTCGCCGGCCTATTGCTGGTACTTGCATCACGATTGCGGGACTTTTCCAGCATTAACAAAAAGCACACCCAATCAGGTTTGTTAATATTTGCAGCATCTCTGCTCGTACTGTTATCACTGGCATATATTCATGCGCAGGCACTTTACAAATACGTTATACCGTTTTACTACAGTGAAGCTTATGTCGATACTTCGCCCGAGAAATTTTAACCAATTTCGTTAACTGAGAACAGCAATTTGCTCACCGGTGATCTAAAGCTGACTTACAATACAAGTGATTCGCTCAGCTATTCTGTCACCGGCCACGATCCAAGGCTGTACATCATGGATCTGAACATAGATACCGGGCCGGATTTGATTCATTTAAAGATGCAGGTTGTTAACAGTCATGCAAATTACTACTATTTTTACTGGGACGACGGCGCCGGCATGTCAGAAAATACAGTTGTAAGGGGCTTCATGCCCAAAGGTGAAAATACGGTTTATCAAATTTTACCGGTGTCATCGCTGATGCATCTGAGATTTGACCTGGGCACACCCGGATCCAGATTCATCATCAAAAAACTCGAATATAGCGGACTAAAGTACAAGCCTTTCATACCTGAGTTGAACAAATTCTTTAATGTCAGAGTGAACAGAGAAAGCCTCTCATACTAGCCCGAATTTCTCACCGGACTTCATAGCGAGACGGTTAAAGGATGCGGCCTGTATGGGTTTTACGACCAAAGGCCGGCATTATGTTATCAGCATATGTGCCGGCACAAGGGCCCGCAGGCATAGTTGACACGATGTCGAGGACCCTGACCGAGTAAAATGCCCACAGGG
>JAHEKD010000275.1 GCA_024638545.1 Gammaproteobacteria bacterium | reverse complement strand
CGGTTGCCACGTGTCTTTTTTTAATTTTGATTTTAGATTTATTCTGTTCATAAATAAATTCAAACAGTTTATTGCCCTTATAAGGAAAATTTTTACTGTAGGCCTCAAAACTGGAAATGTCCGGCGGTGCTGTTTTATAGTGGGCGATACCTGTCATTTCAATGCTGAAATATGATTTTACTTGCTGCTGTGGTAAAACTAGTTTAACATAAAAAAACGAACGCTCGTTTTATTTTATTTTTCACAACAGCATGACTAAATGATTATTTTCAGGAAGTGACAGATGACTACTCTATTTACCCTATTCACTGCTATAGCCGTTTTTCTTATCCTGGGCTACAGGCGGTGTTCACTCAGAACCAGCGCTTTGTGCATGGCTGGTGTTACTGTTGTCTCAATCGTTGCAGGTGCCAGTTCAGTACTTACCGGCCTGCTGATTGTGGGTTTTATGACTACCGCGCTCCTGTCTGTCGATGATCTCAGACGCAAATATTTAAGCAAGCGGATTTTTGCCTGGTTTAAAAATGTACTGCCTGAAATATCGCAAACCGAACGCGAGGCGATAGATGCCGGTACCGTTTGGTGGGATGGCGACTTGTTCAGCGGCAATCCGCAATGGAACAAGCTGCTCTCGATGCCCAAACCCGAGTTTACGGCTGAGGAACAAGCATTTATTGATGGTCCTGTAAAAGAGTTATGTGCAATGGTCGACAACTGGGACATAAATCACAACACCGCAATCATACCGACAGATGTTGAGAAGTTTATTAAAGATAACGGCTTTCTGGGTATGATAATTCCGAAGGAATATGGGGGCCATGAATTTTCCGGAATGGCGCAGACTGAAATTATTAGCTTGCTCGGCGCCACAGGCGGGTGCGTTGGTAACTACATAACAGTACCTAATTCATTAGGGCCAGGTGAGCTATTGATCAAGTATGGTACGCAGGAACAAAAAAATTATTATTTGCCGCGCCTCGCCAGGGGTGAAGAAGTTCCCTGTTTTGCACTGACAGGACCCCTGGCGGGCTCCGATGCGACATCATTACCGGATAGCGGCGTAATTTGTGAAGGCGAGTTCGATGGCAAAAAAGTTCTGGGAATCAGCCTAACCTTTAACAAACGCTATATCACTCTGGCACCTGTCGCTACGCTCATTGGTCTTGCATTCAGACTTGTTGACCCGGATCACCTTCTCGGCGAGATTGATGATTATGGCATAACCTGTGCCCTGATCCCGCGAGAAACCAGTGGTGTAAAAATTGGACGTCGACATAAACCGATTGGGGACGCATTTTTAAACGGTCCAATCGAAGGTAAAAATGTATTTGTACCGCTGGACTACATTATTGGCGGTCCGGATATGGCCGGCAAGGGCTGGACGATGCTGGTCAACTGTTTATCTGTAGGTCGCTGTATCACGCTGCCAAGCATTTCGACGTCATTGTCAAAACACATGCTTCTCGGGACGAGTGCATACAGCGCTCTGCGCCAGCAATTTGGCATGCCGATCGCCATGTTTGAAGGTGTCCAAAAACCGCTGGCCCGAATAATCGGACTCACCTATATCATGAATGCGGCCCGGCTGCATACTGCACAATCACTGTCATATGGCGAGAAACCCAGCGTGCCCTCGGCCATTGTCAAATATCATCTTACCGAGATGGGGCGTCAGGTCGCAATTGACGCTATGGATATTCATGGCGGCAAAGCCATTATGACCGGGCCCAAGAACTACGTTGCCGATGCGTATTGCTCAATTCCCATCGCCATCACCGTTGAAGGTGCTAATATCATGACACGAAATCTGATGATATTTGGTCAGGGTGCAACTCGCAGCCATCCCTACGTACTCAAGGAAATGGATTTGGCTGTGTGTGAAATTAATGACTCAACCGTCTCGCAGTTTGATGACGTATTTTTTGGGCATATTGGATTTTCAATCTCCAACGCAGCACGCTCTTTTGTGCTCGGCATAACTGGTGGAAGATTCACGCAGACTCCCGGCAATCAAAGACTTGCCAAACATTATCGGGATCTAAACAGACTTACTGCTGCATTCGCTCTAATTGCTGATGTCTCAATGCTGACGCTGCAATCCAAACTAAAATTCAGGGAGATGCTGTCCGCACGCCTGGGTGATTTACTGAGTTATCTGTATTTAGCCAGCATGGTTTTGAAACATTATGAGTCAGAAGGCTGCCCGTCAGAAGAGTATCCTGTTGTTGATTGGGCGATGAATCATCTGACTCATCAGTATCAAACGGCCATGCAGGAAATCCTGCAGAATTATCCAAACCGCCTTCTGGCCATGAAAATGCGTTTTATAATATTTCCGCTCGGTACTCACTTTGATGCGCCGAAGGATCATCTGGATACGCGTTTGGTCGATTTATTCACCAGCGCCACCGAAACCCGTGCGCGATTATTGCAGGGAACATTTGATCAAAATCTGCCGACCAATCCTGTTGGACATGTTAATGCTGTATTTCACAAGAGCCTGGAATTAGCACCGCTAAACAAAAGAATTCGTGATTCTATTAAAGCCGGAGACATTGACAGGGCCCTCGGGGCAGAGCAAATTACACTAGCCCGGCAAGCCGGTATCATTACCGATTCTGAAGCAATGGCACTTTTTGAATTCGACAATGAACTGATGAAAGTGATCAATGTTGATCACTTTGATCAAGCTGAACTGGTCAGGAAAAAAAATGCTGATAGCGACGTGATATCGACAGAAGCCGCCTGATTATGTGCTGATCAGAATCAGCTGTTTCAAATTTTGTCTACTTCCGATAGTTCCGGGTGGTTACAATGCCGTCCGTGGTCATGGCGGCATTACAGCGAGAGTGATAGAGAGCGGCGAAATCGCGCTTCATGACACGGTCTATTACAGGCAGTAATAACAGGCCACGGACATAAACCATTCAAGGAAATCATTTTCTTAGGTTATCAGACCAGTTCCGTAATCTCGGAAAAATCAGAAATTCGAATGTGAGTAACCTCCGGCCAGCAGCTGTTTCCGTCAACATCAAAGTGAATGGTGTGGGCACCGGCAGTATAACCGCTTTGCAAATCAAACAGATAATCACCCACCACAACAGTGTTCTCACCGCGACTGCCCCACTGTCTCATCAGCTGCAAAACACCGGCCGGATCAGGTTTTGGTGCACAACTTTCTCTGCCTAAGATATTATCGGCATGAAAGAATTGGCTGAAACCGCAGGCCTTCAGTGTCGTGAATGCGATCTCAAGGCTGTTGCGTGTGAGTATGCCTAGCTTGTGGCCGTTGACCTGAAGCCGCTCCAGTAAATCTAATGCCCCGGGCTGTGGTCTGGCCTGATGCGCCAACTCCATTTCCCAATCGTAAAGCTGTTGATGTAATGCTCTTGATTGTGATGCCGGGTAGGCTTCCAGGGCCTCAAGAATAGCCACGCCCTGAGGTAATCCGAGCTGATTACGAATATGATCAAAATCATGGCAGGCAACCGTAAGGGTTCCGTCCATGTCGAATATCCAGTGATTGATTTCTCGAATTTTTGATTTCATGAAATTAAATTTGGCAAATCGATATTCTATACCAAGCACGATTGCTGAGCGCTGTACGATTAGCGTGGCCTTAAGAAGGTTAAAATTCTATTGTAAAAGGGATTCAAATAGAATTACTATTAGCAGTCCTGGAAGATTCCAACCAGTTTGCAAGATTAAACATTAGGCAGGTGTAAGATGAAGCAGTATTTACAGTTCTATATCGACGGTCAATGGGTTGATCCAGCTGTGCCCAGCACTCTGACGGTCATCAATCCAGCCACTGAAAAAGCGTTTGCCGAAATCAGCATGGGTTCGACGGCAGATGTTGATTTCGCTGTTGCTGCTGCGCGAAGGGCATTTATAAGTTACTCAAACTGGAGCGTTAATGAACGCGCTGAGCTGCTGGAAACCATAATTAACGTCTATCAAAATCGAATAGAAGACCTGGCTCAGGCAACCTCTATGGAAATGGGCTCACCCATCAAGCATGCTAGAGGGGCACAAACACGCCTGGGACTTGGGCATATCAGAAGTGCGCTCAACGCGCTCAAAACATTCGAATTTGAGACCGTCAAAGATGACATGATATTGCGCCATGAGCCGATTGGCGTTTGCGGCCTGATTACGCCCTGGAACTGGCCATTGAACCAGATATCCGCGAAAGTCTCACCTGCCCTGGCTGCGGGTTGCGCGATGGTGTTAAAGCCCAGCGAAATTTCGCCGATCACCGGTATCATCTGGTCTGAAATTATGCACGAAGCAGGCGTACCCGCCGGCGTTTTTAACTTGATCAATGGTAACGGCCCGGACGTTGGAGAGGCCATGTCATCGCACGCAGATATAGACATGATGTCCTTCACGGGATCCACAAGGGGAGGAATTGCCGTCGCCAAGGCCTCAGCAGATACGGTAAAACGTGTTGGCCAGGAACTTGGCGGTAAATCTGCCAATATCATTTTAAGCGACACAGACGTAGCAAAAGCTGTCGCCGATGGCATTGATTACGTCATGGATAACAGCGGCCAGTCCTGCAATGCACCCACCCGCAT
>JAHEKD010000274.1 GCA_024638545.1 Gammaproteobacteria bacterium | reverse complement strand
GCCCAGCGCGGTAATTTACCTATGGTTGAGCATGTGATTGAGTGCGGCATGGCGATGTTGCCGTCACTGGCAAGAATCCGCGTCTTAAGGCAGTGGGGAGGCGTCATGGATATGTCCATGGACGGCAGCCCGATTATCAGTAAAACAGCCATTAAGGGTTTGTTTTTAAATTGCGGCTGGTGTTACGGTGGTTTCAAGGCCACACCGGCCTCGGGCTGGGTATTCGCGCACACTATCGCTAATAACGAGCCGCATGAACTCAATGCGGCGTTTACGCTTGATCGCTTTGATAATGGTGCATTAATCGATGAACGTGGTGCCGGTCCGGTACCCAAGGCGCACTAGTCATGAGAATAAGGTGTCCATATTGCGGCCCCCGGGATCACAGTGAATTCAGTTATGAAGGTGATGCAACAATCAAACGTCCGCAAAATGAAGATGCTAAGGCCTGGCATGATTACGTATACCTGCGCGCTAATCCCAGAGGCAGGCATAAGGAACTCTGGAGTCATGTTGCCGGATGCCGGGCCTGGGTGGTGGTCGAGCGAAATACCCTGACACATGAAATTTATGAGTCATATTTACCAGGGGATATGAAAGATGACTGAGCCGACCACGGTGAACGGAGCGGTACGCAATGAAAAGGCGAGCGGCGTTAATACACAAAAACGGATTAAGTTTACATTTGATGGCCGGCAGTACACGGGTTTCGAGGGTGATACGCTGGCATCGGCATTGCTGGCTAATGACGTAAAGCTATTGGCAAGGAGTTTTAAATATCACCGTCCACGGGGGGTCATCACGGCAGGCAGTGAAGAACCCAATGCAATAGTTGAACTGGGTGAAGGCGCGTGCGTTGAGCCTAATACCCGAGCAACGATGATTCGGCTTTCTGACGGGCTGGTTGCCAATAGTCAAAACCGCTGGCCCTCACTGAAATTCGATATCAGCAGCATTAATAATCTATTTTCAAGGTTTCTTGTTGCCGGATTTTATTACAAGACCTTTATGTGGCCGGCCAAAGCCTGGATGTTCTACGAAAAAATCATTCGCAAGGCTGCAGGTCTGGGCACCGCAACCCGTAAATTTGATCCTGATCGCCATGACAAGCTCAACCAGTTCTGTGAGGTGCTTGTTGTCGGTGCTGGTCCTGCGGGTTTAAGCAGTGCACTGGCGCTGGCAGCACAGGGCAAGAACGTCATTATTGCGGACGAACAGCCTGCTCCTGGCGGTATGGCACGCTATCAGAGCCATGACAAAACGAGGCAATGGATCGAGGAAAAGCTTAGTCAGCTTAATGCACTTGAGAACGTCAGGATCCTGTTATCAACAACTGTTTTCGGTGCCTATGATGGCGGATGCTATGGCGCGCTGGAGCACGCCAAACAGGAAAATGACTACTCACCCAGGCTTCGTTATCACCGGATTTACGCTGAAGAGGCTGTCTTCGCAACCGGTGCGCTGGAACGTCCTATTGTCTTTGGAAACAATGACCTGCCGGGCGTCATGCTGGCTTATGCATTACGTGCATATGTGAATTATTACGGCGTCATTCCAGGAAAAAATATTGTCATATTCACCAACAATAATTCAGTATATGACTTGGCCGCAGACCTGCTGGATCTGGGCTGCCGGGTAACGGTCATAGATTCCCGGGCAGATAGCGAACCGGCCGGGAAAATCAGGGATAGCGGGGGGCTGGTTTATAACAACGCCGTTGTTGCCGATGCCAAAGGTTGGCAGCAGATTGAAAAAGTCAGTGTCTATCAAAAGGGGCTGCGCTTTGACCAGGATTGCGACATTCTGGCCATGTCGGGCGGCTGGACACCGACTGTGCATTTGCAGAGTCATCTTGGCAGCAGGCCGATTTTCAACGATGAGCTGTTGACTATCAATCTGACGGAACTTAAGACCGAGACAACTATCACTGTGGGCTCAGCCGCTGGTATATGGGATCATGGTGATTGCATACGTTCGGGTGAAATGGCCGCAGAGGGAGAGACAGCACAAAGCCTGCAGTCAAATTCAAATGCAACCGAAGCACTTTATTACGTCTCGCAGAGCAGGAACAAGTCCCTGGTTGATTATCAAAATGATGTTGCTTTGCCTGACATATGGCTTGCTGAGCGAGAGGGTTATCGTTCTGTTGAGCACGTCAAACGCTATACCACCCTGGGCATGGCCACTGATCAGGGTAAAACCGCCAACCTGAATGCGCTGGCCATACTGGCGCAGGCGCGCGGATGTTCAATGCAGCAAGTCGGCACAACAACATTCAGGCCGCCTTATACGCCCGTGGCCATGGGTGCTTACGCGGGCAGATCTGTCGGCTTGCATTTCTCGCCCGTGAGACGAACGGCAATCCATCACTGGCATGAACGTAACGGTGCTGTCATGCTTGATGTCGGCCAGTGGAAGCGTCCGCAATATTATCCACTCAATGAATCGGAAAGGCTGCGTGATGCGTACGTGCGGGAAATGACGCATGTGCGCAGCAAAGTCGGTATGGTTGACGTTACTACACTCGGAAAAATATCTATACAGGGCACTGATGCCGGTGAGTTTGTCAACCGGGTTTATCTGAACCGGTTTGATACGTTGAAAATCGGCAAAGTCAGGTACGGTGTGATGCTGCGCGAAGATGGGTTTGTTTTTGATGATGGCACCACCACGCGAATTGCTGAAAACGAATACATGATGACGACAACGACTGCCAATGCTGCAAGTGTTTTGCTGTTTCTGGAGCGTTTGAACCAGGTAGTCTGGCCGGAATTGAAGGTGCATGTTTTTTCTGTCACCGATCAGTGGGCGGGAATTGCCCTGGCCGGACCAAATAGCCGAAAAGTCCTGGAGCAGGTTGTCGATGACGCTGACGTCAGCAATGACGCCTTGCCGTTTATGGGTTTTCTGGAGACTACGATTTGTGGCGTGCAGGCAAGAATTTTTCGAATTTCATTCTCAGGCGAAGTGGCCTACGAAATCAATGTGCCGGCCGATTATGGTGAGTCTTTGTGGGCGTATTTGCTGGAAAAGGGCAGTAATTTTGAGCTCAAGCCTTATGGCACGGAATCCATGGGTGCACTTAGAATAGAAAAAGGTCACGTTGTGGGCGCGGAACTGGATGGTCGGACAACTGTTCAGGATATTGGGTTTGGTAAAATGCTGGAAAACTGCAAAAAGCCGATATTTATTGGTCAATATTATTCAAGGCGCAGGCTCTTTAATGATCCTGAACGCATGCAGCTGGTCGGGCTGGTGTCAACGGATAAGACCATGTCATTTAAAAACGGTTCACAAATACTGGCGGAACCAGAGATAACAGACACGCCGGTAGACTCACTGGGATACGTTACCTCAATGACGTACAGCCCGGAGCGTGATGAGAATATTGCGCTTGCTTTTATTAGTGGCGGTCTTTCACGCTGGGAGGATAAAATAGTCTATGCTCACTTTCCGCTCTTTAAGCTGACAGTCGAAGCCAAAGTGGTGAGCCCGCATTTCATCGACCCTCAAGGGGAGCGTTTACGTGGTTAAATTAAACGCCCGTTCAGCGCTGGAATCCGGTTACGTTCTGGGCACACATGGTGCCAGGCTCGACAATCCCATCAGGCTTTGGGAGCGTCGTGGCTTGATTATGCATAATCTTGCAGTCTGGGATACAGAAGCTGTCAACGGTCTTTTGCAACCGCAACTGGGTATTCGTTTACCCGAAACAGGCCAGTCAACCGTAAACAGCAGCGCCTGCGTATTATGGACAGGGCCTGGACGTTATTTGATAGCTGCAGGCGAGCCAGGGACGGCTGAGATATTATCAGCAGTTTCAGATGAGCACTGCGCACTTCAGGATATGTCATCGGCCAGAACGGTAGTTCGTATTCAGGGTGATGCATGCAGATCTATGATGGCTAAAGGTTTAACGGTGAATATAGCGAAACAGGTTTTCACCACCGGACAAGTCATTTTATCCAGCTTTGATCATCACTATCCGGTCATCATACACAATGTGAGCAGCGATATCGATACCTTCGATATTTATATCACGCGCAGTTTTGCGCTTTCATTTTGGCATTGGTTATGCGATAGCAGCCTGGAATTCGGTTACCAGGTCATAGACGCCGAGACTAATGGATAAAACGCAATCTGCAGAGCTTTATCGACGCATCTACAAGTTAGTCAAACAGATACCCAGGGGCCAGGTGGCTACCTACGGGCAGTTAGCCAAAATGGTTGGCAATTGCGGTCCAAGGCAGGTGGGCTATGCGATGTCGCACACGCCGGCTGATCACGGGATTCCGTGGCATCGAGTTATCAATTGCCAGGGACGTGTCAGTGTGCGCAAGCAGGGCCGTGAAGACCCAAGGCAGATCAAGCTTTTGAAAAAAGAAGGTGTCGTTTTCAGTAAATCAGGAAAAATTGATTTTGCCGAATACGCATGGTTCGGGCCCGACTGGGAATGGATGCGGGAAAATAATTATCATCATACAGTACCGCCAGGTATGGAAAAACTCTAAACTAACAATTAGCCCGCATTTCTCACCACCCTACTACTGCATTCATGTATTCCTTTGCACAAAGGAAGGATAC